>JBEICW010000274.1:0-4997 GCA_040383785.1 Ignavibacteria bacterium
AATATTTTATATAAGTTAAATTAGTATAAATTAAATAAAATAATTAAATTATGAAGTTAAAGAGTTTAAATTTTTTTTTCAATTTGAGTATTTGGTCAGGTATTGGGTTTATTTTTTTATTTATTTTAGGTTTAAATATAGCAAAATCTGAAACTCAGTGGGCTTATAATTTAATTGGGTTTTCATCAGAATTTAGTTATAAAATTTGTTCTGCAAAAGAAATTTTAGGTAAACCAAGTATAATTAATAATTATGTAGAATCTCCTTGTGCATGGGCACCTCAAAACGAAAGAAGTAATAATGAAGAATGGATTCATGTTGGATTTGAAAATCCACAATTTTGCCAACAAGTTGTAATTAATGAAACTTTCAACCCTGGAGCAATTAGTAAAGTCTATTTAGTATTAGAAGATAATACCGAAGAAATGGTTTTTGAAAATAAACAATTTCCTTATGTAGATGATATTGGTAGAATGTTTTATATTTTTTTTGATAAAACAGATTTAAAAGTAAAATCACTAAAATTATTTTTACAAACTTCGAGGATACCAGGATTTAATTATATTGATGCAATTGGGATATCTGATGAAAAAGACACAATTAAAGTAGAGATTAATTATCCTAAAAGTAATTTGAATCTAAAACCTGTAAATTTAGGTACAAATGTAAATTCATTTTACCCTGAATTAGCCCCAATAATTTCTTATGATGGTCAAAAGCTATTTTTCACAAGAAACTTACATCCTGATAATTATGGTGAAGAAAAAAAATATGATATTTGGGTTTCTGAGTTTGATTCTGTAAATAAATCATTTAACACTGCAAAAAATATTGGTCGTCCTTTGAATAATGAAAAAGCTAATTTTGTAATTTCAGCAATGCCTGGCAATAACGAGTTAATTCTTGGTAATGTTTACTTGCCCGATGGTGGAATGAAACAAGGACTTTCTAATAGTTTTACTGATGGCAAAATTTGGTCTATGCCCGAAGAAATTAAAATTAATGGCTTTGTAAACACAAGTAAAAAAGGTGTTAATTATTGCATTTCGAGTAGCGGAAAAAAAATGATTTTATCTATTGATAACGATAGTTCAAAAGGTAAAAATGATTTATTTATCTCATTTATAAGTAAAGACGGCTCTTGGTCTCAGCCAAAAAATTTAGGTAAAATTATCAATACTGCAGCTTCTGAAGAAACTCCATTTTTGGCATCAGACGAAAAAACGCTGTATTTTTCTACAAGTGGATACCCTGGCTTTGGTTCTAACGATATTTTTGTTTCACGTAGATTAGATGATTCTTGGACAAATTGGAGCGAACCAATCAATTTAGGTCCAGCAATCAATACCTCAGGTTGGGACGGATATTATACAATACCTGCTGCTGGTGATTATGCATATTTTGTTTCTACTATAAATTCATTAGGTAATGAAGATATTTTTAAAATTGAATTAGAAGAGGCACTAAAACCTACCCCAGTTGTTTTGATTTCTGGTAGAGTTTATAGTTCTAAAGATAGTGTTTCGCTTTCGTCTAAAATCAGTTATGAAGACTTAGTAACTGGTGAAGAAGTTGGAGTTGTAAGATCTAACCCACTTACTGGAGAATATAAAATAATTCTACCTGCAGGAAAAAACTATGGCTTTGCTGCAAATACAAAAGGATTTATTGCAATTAATGAAAACTTAGATTTGACAAAAATTGATAGTTACACAGAAATTCAAACAGATTTAACAATGGTTCCAATTGAAGTGGGTCAAAAAGTTAGATTAAATAATATTTTTTTTGAATTCGCCAAATTTGATTTATTACCCCAATCTTATTTAGAATTAAATAGAGTAATTGAGTTATTAAAGTCTAATCCGAATATGCAAATTGAAATTCAAGGACATACTGATAACATTGGAAAAAACGAAAGAAATTTATTGATGTCCAAAAACAGAGCAGAAGCAGTTTATAATTATATAGCAAGTCAAGGTATAGATAAAAGTAGATTAGTTGCAAAAGGTTATGGAAAAGAAATTCCAATTTTACCTAATACTAATGACGCAAATCGTTCAAAAAATAGAAGAGTTGAGTTTCTAATCTTAAAAAATGATAAGTAGTTGTTTTATTGATATAAATTATTTACCAATACATTTTTTTAATAATAAATATTATTTAGTAGAAAAAAGAATAAATTATGAGTTCAATTCATTTAAATGTAAATATTGACCATTTTGCAACATTGAGAGAAGCACGTAAAGGACATGAGCCAGATGTGTTGCAAGGTGCATTGTCTGCTGTTAGAGCAGGTGCTAAGGGTATAGTTTGCCATCTTAGAGAGGATAGAAGACATATTCATGACAAAGATATTTTTGTTATCAAAGAAAATATCAATGCAAAATTTGATTTAGAAATGGCAAATACTCCTGAAATGATTAGCATTGCTCTTAAATTAAAGCCAGATTTGGTTACTATTGTTCCTGAAAAAAGAGAAGAATTAACTACAGAAGGTGGTTTAAATGTTTTTGGAAATAAATCAAGTCTTATTGAATTAACTAAAATAATGCACGACAATGGAATTGAAGTAAGTTTCTTTTTGGAGCCAAATTTAGACCATATCAAATATTCAATGGAAATGGGTATTGATATGGTTGAAATACATACTGGGAATTATGCGAACTTATTTGGATTAATTGGTGAAACTAATGAATTAAATAAAATTAATGAATCAATAGACTTTTTAAAATCTCAAAATTTACAAATTGCAGTTGGACACGGACTTAATTATCAGAATATTACAAATTTAGCAAAAAATAAAAACATTGATGAGTTTAGTATAGGTCATTCCATAGTTGCAAATTCTTTATTTTGGGGGATTTCGGAAGCAACTTCCAAAATGGTTGGATTAATTGAAAAAGCAAGACATTAATTTAGTTCTTTAGTAGTTTTTTTAAAGTAGTGAATATTAAATTGGAGTATTTTTATAAATGTGTGGTATTGTCGGAAATGTTGATTTTAATACAAATTCATCAATTAATTTAGAATTACTAATTAATCAATCAAATACAATTATTCATAGAGGACCAGATTCTGGAGGTACTTGGATTAGTGAAGATTTAGTTTGTGGATTTGCATTCAGAAGATTGGCAATTATCGATCTAAGCGAAAATGGCTCTCAGCCAATGACAACTCCAGACGAAAGATATACTATAGTTTTTAATGGTGAAATTTATAATCACGCAGAAATACGAACTAAATTAATCGACAAAGGCTACACATACCATTCCCAAACCGACACAGAAACTATTTTGTATGGATATATTGAATATGGAAAAGAAATACTCAATATGATGAATGGTATGTGGGCAATTGCAATTTGGGATAGCCACAAACAAGAATTATTTGCTGCAAGAGATAGAGTTGGAGTAAAACCTTTTTATTATTACTACAAAGATGACTTATTTGTATTCGGTTCTGAAATAAAATCAATACTAAAACACCCAAAAATATCTCCAAACTTAAATGATGAAATGCTTTCTATTTATTTAAGTTTTGGTACAAGCTCTAATTATTCTACATTATTCAAAGATATTCACAAACTTACTTCTGGTAATTATTTAACTTTAAATAAAGAGTCTAAATCATTAAATATCAGAGAGTATTGGAATCCCCTACTCAATTTTATTAAAAATGGTAATCGTTATCTTGATATTAGTTTTGATGAAGCCAAAGAACGAACTTTAAGTTTACTTAAAGATGCAGTGAATATTAGAATGATGAGTGATGTGCCGTTTGGTGTGTTTTTGAGTGGTGGAATAGATTCAAGTATTAATGTTGCTTTGATGTCTGAATTGATGAATAGACCTGTAGATACTTTTACTGTCGGTTTTAAAGAATTAGAAAAATATAATGAATTAGAATATGCACGTCAGATTTCTAAACAATTTAATACAAATCATAAAGAAATTTTAATTGACAATAATGATGCATTTTCAATAATTGAAGAATTGCCATATTTTGAAGATGAGCCAAACGCAGACCCAGTTTGTATTCCGTTGTACTTTTTGAGTAAGTTAACTCGTGAAAGTGGCACAACAGTAATCCAAGTTGGCGAAGGAAGTGATGAACAGTTTGTTGGATATAGATGGATGTTGCAAGGTTATGATTTTCAGAATACTTATTGGAAATATTATAATTCATTACCCAAATTTGGTAAAAAATTAATTTACAATTCTACTAAAGGTATTTTCAAATCAAAAAATCAATATTTAGCTCTTGAGTATTTACGAAGAGCGAGTTATGACGAACAATTTAATTGGAGTGGTGTTCCAATATTTGGCTATGCAGAACAAGAAGAATTATTATTAGAAAATAAGAACTTATATTTAGAAAAACTAAAAACTTACGGCAGTTTCTTAAACAATAATGCCGAAAAAGCTAATCCAAAAATAGATTATCTTCAAAGAATTATATATCTTGAGCAAAAACAAAGACTTGCAGAATTACTATTGATGAGAGTTGATAAAATAACTATGCAACATAGTTTAGAAGCGCGTGTTCCATTTTTAGATTATAGAATGTTAGAATTTACTACTTCGCTCAAAGAATCTAATAAAATCAAAAAAGGTGTTTCTAAAGTATTGCTTAAAGAAGCAGTAAAAGGAATATTGCCAGACAATATCATTAATCGAAAAAAGCAGGGATTTGCCGCACCAGTAGATAATTGGTTTGCTTTAGATTTGAATCAATATGCAAAAAATGAAATTTTAAATGGGTACTTTGTTAAAAATAATTTTTTAAATAAAAATCATATTGAGAATTTATTTGAAAGAGCTAAAAATCCTTCAAATAAATTAGGTAATTCAATTTATGCACTTTTAAATTTGAATTTATGGCATAAAAAGTTTTTTAAATGATTTTTTAAATATTTTTTTATTAAAAATTATATCTTTTTTAAAATCAACTGTAACCTTTTTGAAATATAAAACGTCTATTACATAATAAGAAAAGAA
>JBEICW010000275.1:0-4995 GCA_040383785.1 Ignavibacteria bacterium
GATAGATTAATTCCCATAATTGCAGATGATTACGCAGATATGGAGTTTGGAACAGGATGCGTAAAAATCACTCCAGCCCACGACCCAAATGACTTTGAAGTTGGTGGTAGACATAATTTAGAGATAATTAATACTTTAAATCCAAATGGCACATTAAATGAATTAACGGGCAAATTTAATAATATTGATAGATTTGATGCTCGAAAACTAATTACAAAAGAATTAGAAGCACTTAATCTAATTGAAAAATCAGAAGATTACTCGCATAATGTTGGGTATTCACAACGTGGGGGAGAGCCAGTAGAACCATACCTTAGTGACCAATGGTTTGTAAAAATGGCACCTCTTGCAGAAATCGCTTTAAAGCCAGTAACAGATGGAGAAATCAAATTTTATCCAAATCATTGGGTAAAAACTTATGAGCATTGGATGAAAAATATCCGTGATTGGTGTATTTCGCGTCAATTATGGTGGGGACATCGTATTCCCGTTTTTTATACTCAAGATGGAAGATTTACTGCTGCTGCATCTGAATCGGATGCGAGAATAAAATTAGGAATAGGAGCTGACGAAATATTAACTCAAGACCCAGATGTATTAGATACTTGGTTTTCATCTTGGCTATGGCCCTTAACGACAATGGAATGGCTAAAAGATGGCGAAATCGAAGACACCGATATTATGTATAAATTCTTGCCGTCAAGCATATTAGTTACAGGACCCGATATTATATTTTTCTGGGTGGCACGTATGATTATGGCATCTGTTAAATTCAAAAAAACTATTCCATTCAAAGGAGTTTATTTTACTTCTTTAATTCGTGATGGCCAAGGGCGTAAACTTTCTAAATCTCTTGGAAATTCACCTGACCCACTAAATATTATTGACAAATACGGTGCTGATGCGGTTAGATTTACAATGATATATCTTTCTCCATTGGGACAAGATGTTAGAATGGACGTAAATGTGGAATCGCAGGATATTCCATCAATGGAAATTGGGCGTAACTTTGCTAATAAAGTTTGGAACGCAGGTCGATTTTTAATGATGAAATATGAGCAAATTAATGCTGATAAAGAAGTTATTACTGATTTACCAAATGAAGATGAATTAACTTTGGCGGACAGATGGATTTTATCAAATTTGAATAATAATCTAAATAAAATTGATAAATACCTCGAAGAATATAATGTAACTGAATATTCCAAATTGCTTTATAACTTCATTTGGAGAGATTATTGCGATTGGTATTTGGAAGTTATGAAAGTTCAAACAAATGATGAAAATCCTATTTTAAACCAAAAAAGAATTAACTTAGCTTTAGATATTTATAATAAGATTTTACATGTTCTACACCCTGTAATGCCTTTTATTACAGAAGAAATTTGGCATAAATTAAATAATATCAATGAAAATGAAAGTTTGATGAGCCAAGCTTCACCAGAAATTAATTTTAGTTTAATTAATGAAAATGCTGAAAATAGTTTTGAGTATTTAAAGCAAATAATTGACGAAACACGAACATTAAAAGCAAGTTATAATATTGCCCCAAGCGTAAAAATTAAGCTTTCATTAGTTAGCACAGATAGTAGTTTAATAGAAATTTTGAATAATAACAAGCAATTATTAAGTTATTTACTTAAATCTGAAGAACTTAATATAATTTCACAAATCGAAGATAAAGACAATACAATTACTACTATTGTAAAAGATTGTAGTATTTATATTTATTTAGAAAAAAATGAAATTGATGTAGAGAAAGAGATAGAAAAAGCTGAAAAAGAGATTGAAAGACTAAACTCTCAAATAGAAGTAATTAACAAAAAACTAAGCAATGAAACTTTTGTGAGCAAAGCACCTCCAAAAGTAATTGAAATAGAACGTAAAAAAATGAGCGATATGACCGAAATGTTAAATAAAATCAATGAAAACTTAAGTAATTTACGTAAATCATAAAAAATAATTACAAATATTAAAAAATAATTCTATTTCTAAAAAAAAATCTTGTGTAAATCAGAATTTCTTGTTAATTTTGTAACTCTATAATTAACCAAAACAATTAATTGTACAATAAATACGGGCTTTTAGCTCAGTTGGTTAGAGCGCCGGACTCATAATCCGTCGGTCGTAGGTTCAAGTCCTACAAGGCCCACACAACATAATCCTTAAATCAAGCAATAGCAATGATTTAAGGATTTTTTATTTTTATACTTCTGACAAAATTTTGTATAAATAAAATATGGTCGATTGGGTCTAAATTAAATCTTTGTGCAACACGAGTATCATAACCAAAATCTCCAAAACTAAGATAATTTCCGTCTAGGTTTACTTCTAAATCCTGCTCGTGAGTGCCATTATACCCATATCTCGCACCAATGGCGTTACAGCTTAGGTCATTTATTTTCATCCTATACGTATAATACTGATTTGTACTAAGCAAATTCACATCAAATACTGGATTAGTCTTTCCAGTTGGCATCTTAATATCCGAGTGTGTTATTCTGATATTTCCTAATATTACGCATTATATACACAATAATATAACTTCTTTATCGTTTTAATATAAACAAGAAAATATTTTTTTCTTTAACCGCTCTTTCAAAATTATAATTTAATAAAAAAAAGCAAAAAGAGTGTAAAAAATGCAAAATTCAAAATAGTGAACTTTGTTTCTTCCAACTTTGTGTCCTTTGTGTTAAAATTCTTTAGTACTTTGAAGGTGGCAAGTTCTATCTCGGATAAAAAGTTCTTTGAAGAAACTACCCTGTCAGCAAAAGCTGCTACTCCTTCAGTGGAAGGGGATTTTAAAAAACAGGCACAAATCGTGAAATACCATGAAGTTTTTGCGAAAAATTATAAAAATAATGCAAAAAGTGCAAAAAGAAAAGGTCAAGCGAGACGCTTGACCTACCCAAAGAAAAAACAGGAAAAATGCCTGCTCTAATTTATATAAATTGATAAATTGTAAAATTTTACACTAATTCTGGAGTATAACTTTCAATATTTTCTTTTACTTGATCTAAATACCACTTTGGTGTACTGGTTGCACCGGTTATGCCTATTCTACTTTTACCATCAAACCAATGATAATCTAATTCTTTCAAATCTTCGATGTAATACATATTTGGATTATAATCCAACATCAACTTAAATAAACTTTTACCATTTGAAGAGGTACGACCAGCAACAAAAATAACCACATCATTATCTTTAGCAAATTGAATAACTTTATCTTCTCTACCCCAAACTTCTTTACATAGTGAGTTTTTGAACTCGAAATGGTTGTTAATATCTCTACCATCTATAATAGAGGTAACACGCTCTTCGATTGCTGCTCTAATAGCATGATAAACTGGCTTTTCCATTGTTGTTTGTGAAAAAAGCACTGTTTTACGAGTAAAATCTACTTTATCTAATGCTTCCTTGACATTTAGCACGATTACACAGTCATCATTAATTGTTCCACGGATTCCAATTACCTCAGCGTGATTTGGCTTCCCATAAATTACAATTTGATAGCCTTTTTCGTGGTATCTTTTTACTCGATTTTGCAATCCTGTAACCAATGGGCAAGTAGCATCCACTAAATTAATTCCCATTTGCTCAGCAGTATTGAATGTAGATGGTGGCTCACCGTGAGCTCTAACTATCACAGTAGGGTTTTCATCTTTTATCTTTTCAAAATCTTCGTGAGAAATTGTTTTTAGTCCTTTATTTTCTAATCTTTCAATTTCTTTTGGATTGTGAATAATATGCCCAAGCACATAAACATTTTTGCCTTCTGGAGTATTTTTGATTGTCTCTTCAGCTATATCAACAGTTCGGACTACACCCCAACAAAAACCAGCAGTAGAATCAATTGTTACTTGCATTTTTAACTCATTATTTTAGAATTTATTTGTATTTTTTAATTTAAGTAATTGTAAAGTTCATTTAGATTACCTATTTTTCTGAATTTTAGCAATTATATTCAGCATTAATTTACGTGTTATAAATCTAGAAATAAACACATTAAGTTTATTATGTATACCATGAACTGAAATTATGTTTCTATTCTTTAATTGATTATATCCATATTCAGCGACATCTTTAGAACTTGGCAATGGCATTAATTTGAAAAGTAATGCATTGCCCATACCAGCATTTTCTGCAAAATTAGATGCAGTAGGACCAGGGCAAAGTGAATTTACAACTATATTATAAGGTTTAAGTTCATGCGACAATGCTAAAGAAAATGAAACTACGTAAGCTTTAGTAGCATAATATACCGACATAAATGGTCCAGGGAAAAAACCTGCAACAGAAGCAACATTTAATATATAGCCATTTTTGCGTTTTTTCATTAATTTAGCGAATAGCCATGTTAAAGTAGTAAGTGATTCGATATTTAATCTAATCATTTCTTGCTGTTTTCTAAGGTTCAAATCGGTAAATTCACCATTTAGGCCAAAACCTGCATTATTTATCAAATAAGTAATTTCTATACCTAATTCACAGATTTTTTCATATAAAATAAAGATGTTTTCACTTTCAGATAAATCTAAATCAATTGCTTCTACTTTAATATCATAAGTACTTTCAATTTCATTTGCTAATTCATTTAGTTTTTCTAAATTTCGAGCAACTATAACTATATTGATTTTATTTTTAGCAAATACTTTTGCAAATTCTAAACCTATACCACTTGATGCGCCAGTAATTAATGCATAACTCATAATTATTTTTATAAATTTGTAACTATTATTACAAAATAAACGTTATAGTTTAAGATTAATTTAACAATTTAAAAAAATATTTTTTTTATAAACAAATAAAGAGGACTTTATGAAAATCTATACTCTATTAAAATTATCAATAGCAAGTATAATATTACTTATTTCTGCTAATAATTTTGCTTTTTCGATGCCAAATTATCCATTATTATTACCAAACGGAACAGTTAATTCTTGTTCTAACTGCCATTTTAAACCAAGTGGAGGAGGAAGCAGGACATCA
>JBEICW010000276.1:0-4979 GCA_040383785.1 Ignavibacteria bacterium
AACCCTCAGCAATAAAGCGGTCACACAAATGCGAGCCTAAAAAACCTGCGGCTCCAGTAATAAGTATTCTTTTCATTTTTGTTTGTTAGTTATTTTAATAACGTGAAAATTATGATTTTCTTGTGTAAATATTAACTTTTTTTTTAAAGAAAAAAAGATTCTGCGCGTTGAAATATTTTTTTGTTTTTATTATTCTTTCACAAAGTGATTATTTAATTCATAATTTGACATTAAATTATGAACACGCAACCTTTATATTCCGTTTAAACATTATGCCAAAAATATATTTATCAATTAGAATGGCAAAGGAAAAGAGAATAAATAAATGTTGAAAAAGGTTTTATAAGATAAATGAAAAAATTATAATGAGTTTTTTGAATAAATTAACTCTAAATCAATTATGTTATTTTTGATGTTATAATTTTTAGAAAAAGATAAATAAGCATTTTTAGAAAATTTTTCTAAAAGAAAATTATCCCCAAACAATTGTAGAATTCTTTCTTTAAATAAATTAATATCATTATTTTTTATTACAAATCCATTTACATAATCCTCTACTAAATCTCTATTGCCATCACAATCTGAAACGATACAGGGTTTTGAAAGTGACATACTTTCAATAATCGAATAAGGAAGTCCTTCATATCTAGCAGTTGATATGTAAAATTTTGATTGATTAATAATATTAAAAACATCTGATCTGTCTGCCCAATTTAATAGTGATATATCTTTTGCTAGGTCTAGTTCTTTTATTAGTTCTTTTACTGATTCCAATTGCCCAGAAACTGGTCCAACACCCATAATAACTAAATGAATTTTTTGTGTTTTTTTGACTTCATAAATCACTCTCACCATCATTTCAATATTCTTTTGATAAGATGGTCGTCCTACGGTACAAATGTATTCATCTGGCCATGTCTTTTTTATTGACAATATCTGATTGGGTACTATTGGTTCAATGGCATTATTGAAAAGCAATACTTTTTTTTTATTAAATCCTACTTCTTTAATGCCTCTATTCATTTCTGATGTCGATGAAGCCACAAGCAATGAATTGCCTTTTGAAAGTATCTTTTCAACACTTAAAAAAATACTTCTTTTAAATTTATTAGATGTGCTTAAAAAAGAAAATGCTTGAGGAGTATATAATACTTTAACTCCAGTTAGAAATCCAATAGTTCGACCTATTACTCCTCCTTTTGCACTATGAGCATGAATCAAATTTGGTTTTTCCTTTCTTATAATATTATAGGCTTTTACAATGGATATAAAATCGTCAACAATAGAGATTTCTCTTGAAATTGGTAATTTGTACTCTTTTGTTAAATTTAAATTGTTATCATAAAAGGGTTTCTCGGTGTCATTGCTTCCATGAATTATGATACTTTCAAATTTTGATGAATTAATATTTTCAGTAATTAACCGTAATGAAACATCAACACCACCTATAGAATGAAGTATATGTGCAATTTTAATTTTTGTCATCTCTATATTTTGATATTATTGATATTATTATAGCCCCTAAATAACAACCCAATTGCCTATGTAATACGTTTTCCATTAGGAAAAACAAAGTTAAAGAAATAACAATTGCGAGCATATAAAAATTACCTGTAGAATTTTGCACCATCGAAAATATAAAAAACAAAAACAATCCTAATGCGAAAAATCCTCCTATTAGAAAAACATCAATAAATTGATTGTGCGAATTATATTTTATATATAAAAACCAATCTTTTTTACTTTGATTGTCTATCGTATTAGAATAACATTGATAATACTGTTCTTGTATCCAATTGTAACTTTTGCTGCCAAAAATATAATCAAAATCGGTAGAATGTGATATTTCTGAAGCACAATTCCAAATTACAAATCTAGGTTCATAATCTATGATTGTCTGAATACTATCTTTCACAAAAAAACGATTAGAAAGATTTTTATAACTTAACAAAACCGTTAAAATAATCACACAGCTTATAGCAATAATTGTAATTTTTTTTACAATAGACAAACCAGAATAAAATAAAAGATAAATAATTGACATTAAAATTAATGAGATTAAAGATAATCTTGCAGCAATAAAAAAAATGAAAAATGAAAAAAACAGACTTAATCCAAATAACTTTATTTTATATTTCGAGTGATTTTTAGCCATATATAAACATAGCATCAATGCGGTTAAACACATAAAACCCATATAAGGTCTTTCTATTACTAATAATTTATTTACCTCGTCTCCATTGCTAAAAGGAAGGGTTTTATATTGAAAGTAATAATTTACTGTATTAAATAATGCAATAATAGTAGCTATAAAAACAGATAAAATAAAACCGAAAATTACTTTGTTTTTAGGAACTGGAATAAATAGTATTGGAAGTATTATTATTATTAACAACCTACTAAATAACTCTATTTCACTACCTATAGAAGAATTAAAAATTGACTTTACAAAAAGATATAGGAAAAATAATCCAAAAGGAAAATAAAACTGTTTCTTCGGTAAAACTGTTCCTTTTTGATAAAGTAAAATTAGATACGCAAATAATAAAATTCCTAAAAAAATATTGGGTAATGACTTTGAAATGGATAACATTAATAATAACAATATCGCTATGTTATTATAAACCTCATTTTTTAAAAAAGGTCTCATTTTTAAAAATTTTTAATTTTTTGAATCAATGAGTTTGGCAGAATATACAACAGAATATTTCTTAACAAACCATATATCGGCCAAAAACCAAAATGAAAATTGTCTTTTATAATCCGTATTCTACTCCAAACCTGTAACTTTCTTTTAGAAAGAGAAATACCTAATGGATTAATTTCATATTGCAATAAAAACTCTTGAATATTAGCTGTTTTATATTCTTTTACAATTTTAAAAAAAAACGCATAATCTTCTGCTGCTTTATAATTAGTAGGATACTTCCCTACAACTGATATAACTTCAGTTGAGAACATAATACATGGGTGCAGAAACATTGAATTTATAAACATTTTATTTTTTATCTCTAAATGATTTTCTGGAAATAATGTCTTGTATAAATATATATTTTCAGTGCTAACCGCAATGGCGTTTGAACCTACTAATTTTATCTCTGGATTTTCTTTAAGAAAAGTTTCCTGTATTTTAAATCTTTTACCTAAACAAATATCGCCACAATCTATACGAGCAATATATTTATATCTATTTTGTTCTAAAATAAAATCTAACCCTAGATTTAGAGCATATTCAATTCCTAGGTTTTCTTTTAAATAAAGACAGGTTATTTTACCATTTGCATTAAATGAATCATTAACTGCCGTTTCCTCTATTTTATATCTTTTACTTCCATCATCAACAATTATAACATCAATATATTCAGATTTATCTATAGACGATAGAGACGCATTTAACCCTACTGGATTATCAAAATGCGTAATTAAAAGTACAGACTCATTCATTTGCGATTTTATTTTCTTGAGTTAATTTAATCAAAATAGCTAAGCAAATCCAAATTCCATATATCCTAAAAGTGTCTACTTGTAATCCATTTATATATAAACCTGAGAAGGAAATAAGCAAAACTATTCCTAATAATTTTTTTTCATTCGTAGAATTCCTAATAATTTTTTTTGCCATTAAAATGGTCGATACAACTAAAGATAAATAAATAACAAACCCAAAAATACCTGTTTCAGCTAATAACCTTGTATAAATATTATACCCTGGTGGGAATGATTTTTCATTTTTATTTTTGTACCAAACATCAAACTCGTAGTTATTCCTTGTGGCCCATATTGGATAGTGAAGCCTGTTGTGATAGGATTGTTGACCAAATCCCACTCCTATTAATGGGTTTTCTTTGAAAACCTGCAATGAAGCATATTGCATTCCAAATCTAGATTTGTTTGAAATATTTTTCTTTAAATTACTTTTAAAATCCAGTGATTCTATTTTATTATATACTGCTTTAGTAATTTTTTCACCATTAAAAACTAGTAAAACAGAAAAAACAAGCAAAAAAATGCTTAATGAATTAACTATATCTCTTCTGAATTTTTTTTCTTTAAATAATATTGTTATAAAAATTAATAATTGAAAAAAAACTACCATCAAACCTGTCCTTGAGCCAGAAAAAAAGGTAAGTGTTAATACTGCAATTGTTGGTAAAAACCGTGAAATTTTTTTGCTTGTTAAAATGTAACTGAACATCCAGCCGGAAATTGTTATTAGATATATTGCAAAAAAGGGAGGCTCATACGATATTGAAGATATTCTACCTTTAACATGAAGAGAAACTTCTAAAAAAGGAAAATAATCAAACAGCTCTAAAATTGGGAAAAAAAATCCAAATCCAAAGTAAGAAACTAAAGTTTCTAAAAAACCATAAACAGTGGCAACAATCAACGAAAATAAAAATATCTTTCTGATTTTAAAAAAAATATCTTTCAATTCCATACGAATCAATACATTCCAATAATAAATAAAGAAAATTATGCTAGAAAGCAATAAAGCAAAATATTGTCTTAAAAATCTGTCAACACCTCCAGTATGCTTAAAATAATTTGTTAACACCGAAGAACCATTTAATAACGTAGTAATAAAACACCACAATAAAAAAATTATTAAAATTTTAAAGAAAATGCTTTTATAAGGAATTGATATTTTACCTATAAACATAGATTCAACAATCAACAAAACGAATCCTGCCATAAAAAAAAGAGCCCCTGCTTCACTCTTAAACTCACCTAAAGCATCAATTCCTTGGTATTCATTAAAAGGGAAAAAAAATAGACCCAAGAAAAATAAAATGTGGTATGATTTTTTTATTAAAAGTAAAAACATTGAATTAATCTTTATTATATTGTTTAAATAATATTAGTCTGAAAATGAAACATCTAAAAAGCCAAACTAAAAGTACCATAAAAATTAACTGAGCTATCGTTTTTATAAAAATAACACCTATAATAATATTGAAAATTAAAAATAATAAAAA
>JBEICW010000277.1:0-4970 GCA_040383785.1 Ignavibacteria bacterium
ATATTTACAAGCGAAAGATTTCATCTGAATCCAAACTGCTTCACGAGATTGAAAATTTTCAAAGTAATTTCTGATTAAATGAATATCTTCATAAAAATCCTCTGATGAAAACAATGTTTTGTATTTAGCAACACTTAATCTTCTGTGAATCTTAACATCATTAACACATTTCCATTCTCCACTTAAATTTAAATAATCATTAAAATACCAATTAATTTGGTCTTCTGTTAATGAATAAGGTAATTTATAAACAAACAAATTACTATCACTATCTATAAACATTATTCGTTGATAAAACATATTGTAAATACACTTAAAATAATTAATACTGATAAGAAAAATAAAACTGCAATCTTTAACATTAATAATTGATAGTCAAATTTTTTATTAATCATATCTATTTCTTCAATACCATTTTTTGCATCAATAATTTTTTGGTATTGTTCTACATTAAATCTGTCAAAATGAAATATAGACTTTAAAATATTTTTTTTCATGGTTGAAATAATTTATCTGATTCTAAACAATTACATACTTCTTTTCTTGTACAACCACCGCAACAATCAGATGCAGGTCTTGAACAACCTTGAAAAACTTCATAAAATCCTTCTCCATAACATTCTGTACAAATATTAATTTCATCAAATTGCTCAAACATTTGCATTAATTGTCTTGTTGTAAATGGCTCATAAGTATCTTCTTCTTCATCATCTTTCCAATCTAATGGAAACCATTCTTTCATAAATACATAAAAATCTCTTTCCATTCCAAGGTAATTGATTCTTATAGATACATCATCATTTAAAGATTCAAATACTACCTCATCATAGTGAAAAACTTCAGGTTTATAACCTATTGTATATTCTATTACTTTTTCTCTTGTCATAACTTTAAGTTTTGTTTTAACAAATTTATGTAATTATAATTGTTAAAAGCAAATATATGACATAAAAAAAAGCACAATATTTCTAAAGTGCTTATTTTAAGTGTTCTATTAAAAAGGGGAGTTATTGCACCTATACCATCATTTTTGAATCATGCTTCATTTTTGCTTATTTTGCCTTTAGAATCAAGTTTTATAACTCTTACTTCTTTAGGTTGTGCAATGCTCCATGGTGTTCTTCTCGCTTTAAATAATCTTGATTTAGCAATTCTTGAAACTTTTACCATATCAGATTGATTTCCACCTAATACATGGTAACATTCAGCGTCTTCACCAACATATATTCCTACATGACCGCCACCAGTTCTTTTAAAAGTTAATATATCACCTAATTTTGGTACATCTACTTCATTTCCCCATTTAGCCCAATTTAAAGCGTACAAAGGATTTTGAACAATATTTTTACCTGCTCTCTGAACTACACAAGCAATAAACAATCCACACCAAGGTATTGAATCGTTTGTGTATATTTTATCTAATTTTAAATCTTTAGCCCACTCCATAATGATAGGGTTGTTAGCTGTACCAGCTATTTCTTTTACACCTAAAAATCTTACTGCTTCAACTAAAATCTTTGGTGCTTTTTCTTTTTTTAAAAAATCATACATCTGATGAATCTTTTACAGTTAATTTAGATAATACCTTTGTTACTGAACCAACTGCTACCATATAACCACCAATAGTAACAATTGTTGCAGGTAACGCAATTGTACCACTAACAAGAATAGCACCTACCGCACCTATTCCTAAACCAACATTTCCTACTTTTTTCCAAAAATTAGGTGTTTCTGCTTTCCATCTTTCTTTAATTGTCATCTTTGTGTCTTTTAATACTGTTTACATCACGAATCGCCTTGATTGTTTTATCTATAAATGAAAACCCAAACAAGGCTCTAAAATTTTCATCTATACTTTTAATCTCTATAAATGATATTCCTATAAGAGATAGTTTAACAAATGGTACTTCAGGAATAACATATAATTGTGTCGCATGAGCAACTATACATAACAAACAATAAAAAGTAATTTTAGGTATTAAAGCGAATGCTTTTTTTGATGAAATTGAACTTACATCTTTTCTTCCTGCTTTCATTACTCCAGTAATTGTATCAACAAAAACAAGAATTATTATTAATACAAATGCGTAAAGTATTGGAGCAAAGAACGCTACAATACCCACGCAAAAATACTGAATGAATGAAAAAATTGTGCTTTTCATTTTACATAAAAAATTTTGTGAGTTCCGTCTGTAAATGTAATAAAATATTCAGTTTTTGCCATATTTCTAAACACTTCTTTGACTATTTTACCATCAAGATTCATACCTTCCCAAAATCTTCTATTTGCTTTTTTAGACATATTTTGCTAAGTTATTTCTTGTTTTATCAGTCAACTCACAAGTAACTGAAGTAAATCTTGAAAATTCTTGATATGTAATTTCAGGTGAATTACTTACAATTAATTCTTTATCCTTATAAAACCATGATGCGTTAAAAGAATTGTAATCAGATAGCCAAATTTGATTTTCAGCAAGTAAATGAACGTTTACTAACAAGTCCATTATATTGTACATCATTGGGTCTGTTTTTAATTGATATGTAGCAATTCTTTCTCTTTGAACGTTTTCAAATTTTCGATTTTCATATATAAGATTGTCAATTTTAAAGTTAGGTTGCATCTCTCCAAAGAAACCATTAACCCTTATACAGTCAATCATATTCATACCAGTAAAATCAACATCATCAATAGAATAATATTGATTTAAGTTTACCTTAACTCTAATTGTTCCTTTTGCGTTTTCTATTGAATATTCACGTAAATCATATTCACCCCATATCATATCACCCTCTACACCATCCAAAATATAATTTAATTTTAAGTAATAACAACCTGCACCATCTGATGCGAGTACATCTTGCCATTCAATAGTTACACCGTAAGAAGTGTCGGCTACAAAATCTATTTTTGATGGTTGATAAACCGCAAGTACATCACCTTTTTTATATAGTTTAAAATCTACACCATCAGTTAAGGTTTCAGTAGATTTAAACCATGCTGAAGTAATGTCATTTTTCCATTTAGTATTATCTCCTACTTTTGCAAGTACACGCATTGGATAACAACATTCTTTCGTTGGATATACTTCAGGCGGTAAAGTTTGTCTTACTCTTTTCTTTGAAAGTCTAAAACATTGTTTTGTTCTATTATAAAGATACCCTGCCATTACAATTCAAATTCATCTTTTAAAAATTGTGGAACTGATTCTAAATCTTGAAATTTCTCAAATAATATAGGTGTCATTTCATCAATTAATTCAGCAATTTGACCATCAATATCTGAACGATTAGTCAACTCGTGATTACTTGCTAAAAAATCTTGTATTTGTAAATCTTGTGGAAACAACTTGACTTGAACAATACCATTCAAGTCAACGTTGTATTTTGATGTTAAAATAAATTTTTTCATTTTATTAAAATTATATACTATAAATACCTAATCTACCAACTGCATAAATCGCACTATTTGTAACACCACCCGGTGTTGTTCCCATAGTTCTACCAACTTGAAATGTAAGTAAGTTTGATGTAGGTGGGAAATTAGTTGTGATAGTTCCAGTAGCAACTGCTCCACTTTCTTTGTTTGTAACCCTATACTTAATTTGAGTTGAGTTAGGTGCATTATAAAATTCAACTGTGTACATTGTTGTTAATGCACTACCTGCTGTTCTGTTTGATGGAAAACCTGAACCTAAATCTATTTTAGTTGCTGTACCACTTCCATCATTGTGCATTATTTGCATATTTGCATCACCTGAATCATTTGCCATTGCTATAATGTTTGTCAATGCTGAAGGTTGATTGTTTAATGAAGAACCAATTGCCAATGTAGTGGTTTCAGTTGTTAAACCAACAAAATTGTGAGCTCCAGTAGTAAATGCAGCATCTACAATTCCATAATCACAAACAAAATAAAAACCACCTGAAACTGAATGTTGTTGTGATTGACCTCTTAAAGCACCATAAGCACCTTGAGCTGTTGCTGTTACAGTATAAGATGAACAAACTTGTCTTCCAATATAAGTTGTATTTGATGCTGTTCTCGCAAGTTGTGAACCAGTAATATTAATCAAATAGTTAGCAAACACATCATAGGTAACTGAATTGTTTCTGTGTGCAATACCTCTAAAAACTTCATTACCTTGCAACTTTGGAATAAAATCAGATGAACCACCACCAGCACCCCAAGATACATTACCTGCTCCATCAGTTGTTAAAACTTGACCATTTGTTCCATCAGTATTAGGTAAATGGAAAGCATTTGAAATTTTTACCTTATTATCTTGTGTTAATATTAATGTTCTTAAAGAAATATTTTGACCATTTTGAGTTCCGCCTATAACAATTTGTTTACCATACGCTTGAGTTGTTGTATTGTGATTTTCAGTTGCTTCAATTGAAAAATTATAATTTCCTATATGACCAATTGAACCTAATATATCTCCGTTTAAAGGTTGGCTTCCATCAGCTCTAAGTCTTAAAAATCTTATATGTTGCCAAAAATTATCACTTACATTTCTTAAAGTAAAAGAAAACATATTTGTTTCATTATTTAATGTAAATGAATTTGAATTAGGATTGTATTGTAAATAATTATTATCCTTTGAAATAAACGTTTGACCAGTTGATAAATTAATTTGAAACAAATCGGCTGTATCAGATGCATTTCTAAAAACAATTGAAGTTCCATCTTCACTAATTTTTGAATCTCCTAAAGAATTTCCATCAGGTGTAAATTTTGCTAATTTATTTAATGTACCACTACCATCAATTCCACTAAAGGGTTTGTTTTTCCATAGTTGAGTTGATGATTCGTATTGTAAAATATCATTATTAGCAAGTGATGAAATTGCTACATTATGTAATTCTTCTAACTCAAAACCATTTTGAATACGATATACAATTGTACCATTAGTAGGACTTGTTCTTACTACTGTACCAACATAAACCATGTGATTAGGTGCTGATGG
>JBEICW010000278.1:0-4951 GCA_040383785.1 Ignavibacteria bacterium
CATTACTTGAACTTATTGAAAATAAAGCATATATTGGTTTTACTGCCTCTACTGGTAATGTAGTTGAAGAATGTGAATTAGTAAAATGGACTTTGTATAATGATAGTAGTTTTGTAAGTTCAGTAGAGAGTTATATTGATTTGTCAAATAAAGATAGTAAACTGTTATCTTTCAATAACATAAGCATCAGCAATGAGGTTTTGAAATTTAATTTATCTAAAACAAAAACTGAAAATAGAACTTCTTACATTACTGACTTAGAATTTTATGATTATGCTGGAAAGTTAATCTTTAAACAAGATGATATTTATTTGAACTTAGAAAATAATAATATCAAACTATCAGAAAAATTTATAAATTTACCCAATCCAATTTTTATAAAATTTAATATTAAAGAAACTAACGAAGTCTATAATTTTAAGTTACTTATTAATGAATAATTTATAAGAAATAAAAAAGCCCAAACAAAGTTTTTAAATTACTATTTGGGCTAAATTTCAATTCAATTTAAGTAATATTTTTAATCTAAAATATTATACAGAACATCTAATTTTGGAATTATGATTACTTCTGTTCTTCTGTTTTTTGCTCTTGCCTCTGGGCTGTCACCAGCTTCTAAAGGAAAATATTCACCTCTACCTGAAGCACTTAATCGAGTTGGTTCTACTTTTCCAACTTCTTGCATAAACTTCACTACTTCTGTTGCTCTTAGTACACTTAATTCCCAATTATCTTTAAATCTACTACCACCACCAACAACTTGATTATCGGTATGTCCTTCTACTAAAATAGAAATATCACTTGTGTTATTAACCACTTCTGATAAAAATTTAATTGCTTCCAAACCTTTTTTATCTATAGAAGTACTTCCGGTAGCAAATAAAAGTTGATTAGATAAACTTACATAAACTTTACCATCTTTTATATCTATACTTAGTCCCGAGCCTTCAAATCCTAAAAGTGCAGTTTTTAACTGTTCTTTAATTTTTTGGATTTTTTCATCTCTTGATTTCAATTTTGCATTAATGTCTTTGATTTTTAATTCTCTATCAAGTAATGTTAATTGTAAATCTTCTAAATTAGAAAGTAAGGTTTTTGTTTCTGAATTGGAATTAGCTTTTAATTGGTCGTAATTTTTTTTTGTTGTAAATAATTCAGAATTCATTCTAAGGTTTGCGGTTGTAAGTTGCTGTATTTCTTTGTCTTTTTGTTGGATTTTTGCAATATAATCATTGATTACCATACTTAAAGAATCATTAGAAACACTCAAAGAATCACGATGAGCTACCATTTCTTCATATTTGTGAGTAGAAACGCAAGAATTTAGTGATATTATTCCAATCAGAGTTGAAATCAATAAAAGAGACTTTATCATTGATATATATGTTTTCATAAATATACTTTGCTTTAACCATATAAGAAATTTAAAAATTTAATATATAGACAATGTTATTGATTTTTTATTGTATTATAAGTTGTTGATATGAATATAATTAGCAAAATATGTGAATTTTACAATTAATAATTTTTCTTATGCAAATTATCAATATTTAAATCACATTTTTAACCTAATTTGGTTAATTTAGCATATTTTAACATAAGTGTTTTTTTTCCGTGTAGGTCAAATCTAATATAAACTTTTTTATGTTCGCCAATTCCGGTAAGTCCAGTAACAACTCCCCTACCAAATGAATGATGTGAAACTTTCTCCCCAACTTTAAATTCGCCATAAGAATTAGATGGTGAAACTTGAGAATATTCATTATAAGTATTTACTTGGCTATAATTACTATCGTTATTTACTTGTGAATAATTTTCTTTAAAACTGCCTCCAGAATAACTACTTCCTGAACTAAAATTATTAGATTTGAAGTTACTAAACCCTTTATTAGCAAAATTTCCTGCACTGCTATTCATTTCTCTTTGTGCATTGGGCCAAATTACCAATTCACTATTAATTTCTTTTAGGAATTGTGATGGCATTTGAAATTGATATTCCCCAAATCTTAGTCTTTTTTTGCTATAAGTTAGATATAAATGCGATTTTGCTCTTGTAATTCCAACATAAAATAGTCTTCTTTCTTCTTCTATTTCATCATTTTCAGAATTTGCTCTTTGTGATGGGAATAAGCCCTGTTCCAAACCCGTTATGATAACATTTTCAAATTCTAACCCTTTTGCACTATGAAGTGTCATAACACTTATATGCTCTTTTGTAGAGTCTTTTTCGTCCATATCAGTAATCAAGGCTACTTGCTGCAAATAGTCTGTAATATTCAATCCTTCATTTGTATCAAAAAATATTTGCACATCTGCTATAAACTGCTCAATATTATTCAATCTATCCATAGAATCTTCTGTGTCTATCTCTTTGTACATTTCTAATAAACCAGAGTTCTCTATAAATTCTGATAATAATTCATAAGAATTAAGGGTTTCATCATTAGAATAATTTTCAACGAATTTCACAAAATTATCGGCTGCAACAACTGCTCTTCCTTGCAAACTATTATTTAAACTTGCTTCTTTGAATGATTGAAATAAAGAGATATTTCTATTATTTGAATAAGCTATTAGATGGTCTAATGATGTCTTTCCCAATCCACGAGGGGGTTCATTGATAATTCTAAGCAAAGATTCATTATCATTTGGATTAACCAATAATCTCAAATATGAAACTACATCTTTAATCTCTTTTCGTTTGAAAAACGAAATTCCACCAAATACTACATAATTATAGTTGTTTTTTCTAAGGGCATTTTCAATAAAAAGTGCTTGTGCATTGGTACGGTATAAAATTGCTATATCGCCTAATTTTGCACCACTTTTGTATAGTTGTGTAATTACATTTGCGACTTTAGTTGCTTCATCTTTTTCATCATCTGTAGAAATGATATTGATTTTGTTACCAGAAGTATTTTCAGTCCAAAGCTTTTTATCAATTCTTTTGGGATTGTGTTTTATTACACTATCCGCTGCATCTAATATAATTTGAGTAGAACGATAATTTTGCTCTAATCTTACAATTTTACAATATGGATAATCTTTTTGAAAGTGAAGTATATTAGCTATATCAGCACCCCTCCACCCATAAATACTTTGTGCATCATCACCAACAACACATAAATTTTGATGTGCTTTGCTAAGTAATGAAATTGCAATATATTGGGCTTTATTAGTATCTTGGTACTCATCAACTAACAAATATCTAAATTTCTCTTGATATTTTTTAAGTATTTCCTTATTTTTTTCAAGTAATCGAATGAAATTTAATAAAATATCATCGAAGTCCATTGCATTACTTTTTTGAAGATATTTTTCATATTCATTATAAATAAAGCCAATTTGTTTTTGATCGCCATTAAAAGCAGTATTTGTAAATTCCTCAGGCGAAATCATTTTATTTTTTGCAGATGAAATAGCACTTCTTATTTTTTGTGGGTTATTCAACTGCTGAGAAATTCCAAAGGAATTCATTACAGACTTGATAGACGAAAGTGAATCTTCGGTGTCATAAATAGTAAAATTAGAAGTGTAACCGATATGTTCAGCTTCAAATCTAAGAATTTTAGCAAAAACAGAGTGGAAAGTACCAGCCCATATTTTATGTGCATCTTCTTCACTTACAAGTTTAGAAATACGATGTATCATTTCTTTTGCAGCTTTATTGGTAAAGGTCAGTGCAAGTATATTCCAAGGTTTAACACCTTTTAGCACCATATAAGCAATTCTATGAGTTAGAACACCCGTTTTACCGCTACCAGCACCAGCCACAATGAGCATTGGTCCATTTAGGTGAGTAACTGCCTCTTTTTGCTTATCATTCAGGTGAGTAGTTAATGACGCTAATTTTTTCTCTAATTCTTCTGGTGTATATTTTGGAAATAATGGCTTTGATTGATTTTCCAAATTTTCGAAATTACTTATATTTCCAAGATTATTAGCACTAACTTTATTCAACTTAAGAGACATACTACCTTTTATTACTTTTTTACTTTTTACTTTTCTGATTAGTAATTTTAAATTACAATTTTCAATTGATAATTAAAATTTATCGTCTATTTATTCAACTATTTTTGCGTTTACTAATTCTAATAGCTCTTCTATTTGCTCCTCAAATGACATATTTGAAGTATCCATCTCAAGGGCATCTTCTGCTCTTTTTAGTGGACTCGCATCACGATTGGAGTCATTAAAGTCTCTTTCAGCAATTTGCTTTTTTAAGTCTTCTTTATCAATTTCTACACCCTTAGCTTGGAGCTCTTTGTATCTTCTTTCAGTTCTTGAATCCAAATCTGCAATCAAAAATACTTTAAGTTCAGCATTAGGGAAAACTACTGTACCAATATCTCGACCGTCCATCACCACTCCGCCTCTTTTTCCGAGTTCGCGTTGTTGGTCAATTAATTTTTCTCTAACTACTGGATAAGCACTTATTGGACTTGAGTATTTAGTGATAGTAATTTCTCTAATTTGCGATGAAACATCTTCACCATTTAATAATATAGATAAATTTTCACCTTTTTGGATTAAATCTACCTTATTTGAGTTCATTATTTGGGTTAAAATTTCATTGTTTTTTGCTTTATCATTGATATAATCTTCTAAATCCAAATTATTTGAATTTAGATAATTTACCCAAGCAAGTGCTATAGCTCTATACATTGCTCCAGTATCAATATATGTATAACCCAATCTTTTAGATAGTTCCTTAGCTGAAGAAGTTTTACCCGAACCAGCTGGACCATCTAATGCAATAATAATTTTATTCATTTTAAATTAATTTGTCAAAAATATACTAATTTTCATTTATATAAACAATTATAATAAAGAAATATTAGAATGGAACTTCATCATCAAAATCATTATTATCATAACTTGTTGTTGCAGTATTGCCTCCTGAATTATTAGAATTGTTGGAACTATTAGATGACTCATTTCTATTATAGCC
>JBEICW010000279.1:0-4939 GCA_040383785.1 Ignavibacteria bacterium
ACATCATTGATAAATGAAGCAATAATTTTCCCAAATCCATCATCAGATAGGATTTCTTTGGATTTAGGTGATGTTACAATTGCAAATTTAGCGATTTATGATATTCTCGGCAATGAAGTAATATCTATTCCTAATTACGCAAATAAAAGTGAAATTAATATAAATATTTTGACAATAGGTACATATTCTATTCAAATATCAACAAATAATAGAAGATATAGCCCAAAATTATTAGTAAATAGATAAAAATAATAAAATTATTTGTAATTAGTAAATATTATAGACGTTGCGTGTAACTTCTATTTCATAACTTCAAAAGTGTTTAGAATCTTAAATAGATATAAAATGTTACACTCCTAAAAGATTTATTACAAAATAAAAAAGAGATACAAATCGTTTCATTTTCAATTATATTTCTCATTTACAATAAATTAAATACATCTTTTAAATTCTTACTAATATACCTTTCTTAAAATGAAGATTAGTTTGGGATAATTAGTAATTGATTTTTCTTATTTTGAATTTATATGTATTTTTGTAACTACTTAAAAAAATAAACTATAAAAGGTAAAATATGAAAATACAAGCTGAAAATCTGGGAATGTATTACTTAAGTTTCATTAGTTGATAGTTTAGATTTAAAAAAACTCTATATAAATAATTATTTTCAATATATGATGGATTTCAAACGAAAATCAACATTTGTTTTTGAATTAATATTTTAATTATTCCATATTTTAATTATTCTATATTTTTAAATACTCTATGAAAAAAATAATAATAATAAGTTTTAGTTTAATTACAATATTTGTTTTTACTTTAGTAGTTTTAAAAACATTTGGTATCGATATTAGGTATAAATCTAAAATACATAAATCAAAACAGTACTCTCAAAAAAATGAGAGTGATGCTCAAACAACTAATCAAAATATTAATAACATTAAAATTATTGGTGTTGGCGATATTATGTTGGGTACGAATTTTTCAAATAATAGTTATTTACCACCAAATGATGGGCGTAATATTCTGAAAAATGTTGAACATATTTTAAAAAACGCAGATATTACTTTTGGTAATTTAGAAGGTGTTTTTTTGACGCAAGATGGTAATGTAAAAACTTGTGATGATCCGAAAGTTTGTTATTCGTTTAAAATGCCTGACCACTATGTTAGAAATTTAGAATTAGCTGGATTTGACATATTGAGTATTGCCAATAATCATATTGGTGATTTTGGTAAAATTGGAATAGAAAATACAATAAATGTTTTGAACTTAGCTGGTATTAATTATGCTGGATTAAATTTTTGCCCTTTTACCATATTTGAAAAAAATGGAATAAAATATGGTTTTACTGCTTTTGCTCCTAATCCAGAAACACTGAGTATTAATGATTATGAACAGATGGAGAGAATTGTTCCACATCTAGATTCTATTTGTGATATTGTTATAGTTTCATTTCATGGAGGTGCTGAAGGTAAAACAAAACGGAACTTAACCTTTGAAAATGAAATATTTTTAGAAGAAAATCGGGGTAATCCAAATAAATTTGCACGTGCAGCAATTGATGCAGGTGCTGATATAATTTTTGGTCATGGACCACATGTAACTCGCGCAATAGATATTTATAAAGAAAAGTTTATTGCTTATAGTTTGGGAAATTTTGCAACGTATGGAAGGTTTAATATTTCTGGGGTTTGTGGAGTAAGTCCTATAATTGAATTAGAGGTAGATAATAAAGGTAATTTTATTTATGGTAAAATTACTTCAACACGTCAAATTGGAAGAGGCATACCTGTAATTGATATTAAGAACAAAGCACTAATTGAAATTATAGAATTAACTAAACAAGATATACCAAATTGTAATTTAATTATAAAGAAAAATGGTTTTATATCAATAAAGAAAAATTAGATTATATTTAAAATAATATAATTACTAAATTCCGATATTTATTTTTTTACTCCAATATCTTTTTTTACCATAATCTTATCATAAATACATAATTATCATTTTAATCTAATATAAATCAACAATTCAATTTTTCTTATTTTGAATTAATATGTATATTTGTAATTGTACTTTTTTCATTTATTTAATTGTTAATTTAAAACTAAAACCAAAAAAAATAAAATATTATAAAATTTATCACATAGGAATAGAATGAAATTATTTCCAATAACTCAAATCTCTAAAATATGCACATTGCTTTTAGTAATGTCATTTTTCGCAATTAATTCATTTACGGTTGCAAAACCCAAAAAAGATAGTAAAAAGGAAGAAAAATCTGAATCAAATTCAGAAAATGGCAAAAAGAAATTTTCATTTATTGATGCAATGAAATTTAAAAGTATCAAAAAAACTGTAATGAGTGAAGTTGGAAAATGGCTTGCTTATAATGTAGCACCAGATAGGGGTGATGGTTATTTGGTAATCAAAAATATCGCTGACTCAACCGCCAAAGAAATTCAAATTGAAAGAGGCGATAATCCAAATATTGCTGCAAATGGAAGTTATTTAGCATTAAATAAACTACCTAAATTCTTAGATATTGAAAATAGCAAAAACGAAAAAGAAAAGCCCAAAAATGATTTACTTTTGGTTGATTTATCTAATGGAAATATTGAAGAAATCGCCCAATCTAACTCATTTTCTATGTCTAATAATGGCAAATGGCTTATATACAAAGCTTATTCTGATAAAAAGCCAGATGAAAAGTCAAAGAGAATTGTTGGCGAAAATGTTTATTTGAGAAATACAAAATCAAAAGCTGAGATATTGATTAAAGATGTTTCTGATTATATGATTGACTCAACAAGTAGTTTTATAATTTATTCTGTTGCAACTAACACTGGCAAAAACAACGGTATTTTCTTCCGTGAATTAAACAAAGACTATGCCCCTGAAACTACTATCCAAAAAGACTCAAATTACTATTTTGGTAACATCACTTGGAATATTCAATCGCAAAAACTTGTTTATTTGGCTGGGAAATTAGACTCTGCAACTTCTAAACCTGCAAAATTAGCACTTAAATTATGTGATTTCAAATCTAATTATACCGTTACAGAATTGGTAAAAGATGACTTCTTGACAAGTTGGTTTTTGCCAAATACAAACAAATTGGAATTTACTAAAAATGGAAATTTATTGTACTTTGGAATTAAACCAGAAAGCGACAAAGTGCCTGATAAAGACGATAAAGCAGACAAAAAGAAAATCAAAGAAGAAGACTTATTCAATATGGATAAAATCGCTGAAGACGCCCAAATGTGGACTTGGCATTATAATGACCCGACAATAGTAACCCAACAAAAAATAGATTGGAAGCAAAAAAAGGACAGAACATTTTTTGCTGTTTATGATTTTACAAATTCAAAAATGCAGATGGATACTACTATAAATTCATCAAATGTAAGCAAAAATGAAAATGAAAATTATGTTTTATTGAGTGATGATGCACCATATCTAAAGGAAATTACATGGAAAGGTTGGTTTTATGATGTGTATAATTTTAATCTAAAAACTGGCGAAAAAAAGTTAGTTCAAAAATACTTAACAAACCAAGCGGCAATATCACCTGATGGCAAGTTTTCTGCATTTTTTGATACTAAAAAATGGTATATCCACAATAGCGAAACTAATATCACTACCGAAGTTAGCTCAAAAGTAAATCTTGCATTCCATAACTTAGAGCATGATGTTCCCAAAGAGCCAACTCCTTATGGTTTTGGAGCTTGGTTGCAAAATTCTGATAATTCATTCTCTGCTTTAGTTTATGATGAATTTGATATTTGGGGATTTAATTGTAATACTTTCGAGGCAATTAATCTGACAAATAATTTGGGTAGAAATACCAGAACTCAATATAAAATTTCATATAGAGATAGAAATAAAGACTTCATTTCGAGCAATGATGTGATTTTATTATCTGGATTTAATAATATTGATAAATCAACAAATCTTGCGTCTTTTGATGTAAATTCTAAGTCAATTTTGAACAAAGTAGATGGCGAAAAAAACTATGCTTTTAGAATGAAGCCAGAATTAAGCAATAATATTTTATACACTAAACAAAGCTTTGAGGAGTTTCCAGACTACTGGATAGCAGACCTAAAATTGACAAATCCAACAAAAGTAAGTGAAGCAAATCCAGAAATGAAAGACTTCATTTGGGGGACAACTCATCTAACCAAATGGGCGAACTCAAAAGGGGATTCATTGGAAGGGTATTATGTATTGCCGGATAATTACGACCCAAAAAAGAAATACCCTGTTGTGATATATTTCTATGAGCAAATGTCTCAAGATAAAAATCGATTTATTCAACCGAGCAATTTACACCGCCCTTGCTTCCAAGTTTATTTGGGAGATGAGTATGTGATATTTTTGCCAGACGTGAAATACTACAATCCTTACCCAGGGCAGTCTTCGCTTGATGCACTTGTATCGGGTAGCCGCCATTTGGCAAATATAGTTATCGCAGATAGCAATAAAATTGGCATTTGGGGACATAGCTGGAGTGGTTATCAGGGGGCATATATCGTAACGCAAACGGACTTCTTCAAGGCGTGTGTATCGGGTGCACCAGTTGGAAATATGACTTCTGCATATTCTGGAATTAGACTTGGCTCTGGGCTTGCGAGACAATTCCAATATGAGCAGGAACAAAGCCGTATAGGTGGTTCATTGATTGATTCTTTGGATAGATATATCGAAAATTCGCCTGTATTTTTTGCAGATAAAATGAATACACCAACACTAATTATGTTTGGTGATGATGATGATGCAGTGCCATATCCGCAAGGGATTGAGCTATATTTGGCATTCCGTAGATATAACAAACCAGCGATAATGTTGCAATACGAAGGCGAACCGCACCACTTAAAAAAATACCCAAACAAAGTAGATTACACAATCAAAATGAAAGAATTTTATGACC
>JBEICW010000280.1:0-4896 GCA_040383785.1 Ignavibacteria bacterium
TATATACACTTTTTATCATTAACTCATTGTTACATATCGTATGAAACAAAGTAATTTAGTCATAGAAAATGTCAATAAAAATAAAAGATAAATTTATATGATTTATATGCTTTATATGCTTTATTTTCAATAAGTTCAAGTAATGAGTCAAGATTGATTTTGTAAGTAATTACTGGTTTATCAAATAAACATTTTGAATCCAAATATACCTTTAATTCATTTTCAACATAAGATATTTTGCCAAAATAATAATTGTTATCAGAATAAAACTCTTCATCAAAATTCACTGTAACTAAATTATTTATATTATTATGTTTACTAGAGTTAGCAAACATTCCATTTGACATAATTGCTATATGATTTCCGTTTGGGTCGCCTATTTCTTCATTGCCATTATTATTATTAAAGCAGTCAAATTCAATTGCTAATGATTTAGAAATACCAGAATATCCAATACCAGCAGCATTTTCGCCAATGATACCATTACCCAAATCTTGTATCACAAATGCAAAACCATCAGCACCTTCAGGCGAACCATCTAAAATTAAATTATTACTACCTTTGCTTAAATTTATTTTAAAAAAAGTCTCAAAATTGTCAATTTTTACTTTGTTTTTAGTCCAAACAGCACCTTTCTGAAATTCTTTATCTTGATGCAAAATAAGACTTTTAGAATTTTTATTGTAAATTGAATTATTGGTTGAAGTTTCGATTGTAGCATCAGAAACAAAATTTAAAAGTGTTTCTTCAATTTTATTTTCATCAACTAAACTAAACTCAGAATCAGTGTAATTTGCAAAAATATTTGCCTCAAAATTAGGCAATCCTAATTTACAAATACCATTTTCAAATTCTAAATATTTCGGAATATAATTACTCAAATCTGCAAATTTATTTGGGAAATTTATAATCCCAACTGATTTTTCTTCATTATTAGTAACTAATATTTTATAATTTGGAGTTAACTGTAAAGAGCCAAAATAATAATTATCAACTTGTGTTCCGATGATTTTATAATTTGAATTTATAAAATTAGAGTCCATAGTGCTAATATTAAATTGTACAATTTTTGAATTATTGATTTGGTAAGTTATATATAAATAATTGGAATTAGGAGAAAATTCTAATCCATAAGGTCCTTTGAATTCAGAATTTTCGATTATAATTCTATTTTCATTTGAATTATTTGAAATTTTACCATTAGTTTTATCAAAGTCAAAAATTTCAACAAAATTAGAACCGAAAGTAGCAATAGCAATTTTATTACCATTTGGCGAGAATTTCATTTGTCCGATAGTTTGAAATGAACTAAAATTTGTTATTTCTTTTCCAACTTTTGAAATTACAGGTGGATTAATACCGTTTTCAGATAAAAGGTATGAAGCAATTTCATTACTTCTAAATCTTCTTACACTTATCCAATAATCCTTTTGATTAAAATGTAAAGTTGCGGCAAGTCTTTCAGTTACCGAAGTATCTAAAAGTATGTTTTTTTTAACTACTTTGCCTAAGCCATTATTTTCATTCATATCAATTACAGAATAATTAAAGCCAATTTTTCTACCAATATTAGTTACAGTAAATAAATAATACAGACTTGTAGAATTTGGTTGTTTGATAGCTAAAGCAGATTGAGTAGAGGATTGATGCCCTAATAAACTATCCCCATTTTCTATAATTTCATTGTTAAAATTATATAATTTTGTACCATTTGTATAAAATAATAATTTACCAGATTTGTCTGAAATAGAGCAGCTTCCTTCTTCTGTATAGATTGCAGATGCATCAATACTAACCTTATCCAAACTAAAATTAAGACTGATATTATTACCAAAATGCCAATTTGTTGCTATTTTATTATCTATAGTTTGGGAATAAATATAAGTCAAATTGAATAGTAATAAAAAACATAACAAACTACTTACATAGAAAAAAAATGAGAGTAGTTTTTTTGAGTATGGTATTTTAGTGAATATTATCATAAAATTTTAATTAAATACCAATTGTTATATAAAAATTGTAACAAAATTAAGAAATTTGTGTTATATATAGATATAAGTAACAAAATTACAAATTTATTTTAAAAATTCTTATAATATAATTAAATCTAATGTAAGTTTAGATTATTTAATTTTCATATGTTGGGGGCTTTAATGTTTTTACTTAAACGATTATTCTTTAGACAAATTCAACTAATTTTTTTAACACTTATAATATTAAATGTAAAAGTTAATTCTAAAGAAATTAATTATTTATTTCCAATGTCAAATTCTGAATATCACTTGCCCAATACTGATATAATTATCAAATTTGATGAGCAAATTGACTTATTAAGTATCAATAAAAATCAAATTGAATTATCGGGCAATAAATCAGGGAGTCATAATTTTGAAATGATTTTATCAACTGATAAACAAACCTTAATTTTAAAACCTTACAATGATTTTTCCTTAGGTGAAAAAGTAAATATTAAACTTGGCAATAATATCTTTAAAAATGATAAATTCATTGAATTAAATACTACTTTTGAAATATTAAACAAATATACCCAAAATACCACTACTAATCAAATTAAAAATAACGATTATTTCACAGAAATTAATGAAGTAGAATTAAAAAATTCAGGTAAAGACTTCTTTATTGACTATAATCAAGCAAAATTAAGTGGCGAATTACCAGCAGATTTTCCGCCAATTGAAGTAAAAATTAATACTAATCCCAAAGATGGTTATATGTTAGTTGCTCCAAGAGTTGCAAATAATAGTGGCTATGGTAATTATTTGATTATATTAGATAAAAATGGTTTGCCAATTAAATATAGACCAACTACTCCAAATTCATTTAATTTTAAACAACAGCCAAATGGTAGATATATCGTAGCAGAAACTTCAGGTGCACATTATGGTATAACAGGTAATGGAACTAAATCTATCATTAGAATTTTTGATGAAGAGTTAAATCTTTTAGAAAGTTTTCAAATGGGTAATGGTTATATTGCCGGACCACATGAATTTATGATTTTACCAAATGGTAATTATATTTGTGTTGCACAAAATCCAATACCAATGGATATGAGCGAAATGGCAGAAGGTGGAAATCCAAATGCGTTTATAGTATCAAATGTAATTCAAGAATTTGATAAAGATAAAAATGTAATATTCCAATGGAGAGCTATTGACCATATCGATATTGAGGAATCATATTTAAAATTAACTGACCCAGTTATTTCTTATGCACATATTAATGCTTTAGAAGTAGATAGAGATGGAAATTGGTTGATTTCTCCAAGACACACTTGTTCAATTATGAAAATTAATAGAGGCACTGGTGAAATTATGTGGAGACTGGGTGGTAAAAAAACAGACTTTACAATTATAGGTGATGAAAAAAATGGTCCAGAATATTTTCAATACCAACATGATATAAGAAGATTGAATAATGGTGATATTACTATGTTTGATAATGGTAATTTGAAAACTCCACAGTATTCAAGAGGAGTTAGATATTCGTTAGATGAAGTAAATAAAACCGCAACATTAGTTTGGCAATATAGAAATACACCTGACGTTTATGCTGGTCAGCAAGGTAGTGTTCAGGTTTTTGAAGATGGAAGTTATTTGATTGGTTGGGGTACAGCAACGGCAGCAAACCAAGTGGGACTAACTGAAATAGACACAGAAGGTAATAAAACTTTTGAATTGAATTTTCCACCAAATACTTCACATTACAGAGTGCAAAAAGTTGCTTATCCTCCTTGTCCACCTGTAGCTGATGTATTTAAAGAGGAACTATTGGAAGGTAATGATTATGACTTTAATGTTAATAGTAAAAATACAGGTATAAAAATAACATTTGACGTTCTTAATTCACCAGTCCCTTATAATAGGTTTACTGTAAAAAAATATGATTGCGCACCATTAAATCCAGAATTTTTAGGTTTAACTCCAATGTTAATTTCGCATAAAGTAGTAATTGAGACATCTCAAATTACAAGTTATGTAGGTCAAGTTGAATTAGATATGTCTCTATATCAAAATAGTTTAGATTTGACATCTCCAGTAGTATTTTTTAGAAATACTTTAGACAATGGATTATTTCAAAGTGTCAAATCAACCTATAATGCTCTTACCAAGATATTAAAGTTTGAGATTTCATCAGATGGAGAAATTGCAATTGGTAAAGGTAATAATCTTACTCAAATGCCTATTGCTAAGTTAACTTATCCAAATGACAACCAAATTGTAGATTCTGATGATAATGTTAGATTAGAATGGACCAATAGTTCTAATTTCTTTAATAATCAAGTAATAGTTTATGAATTTAATGAAAATGGCGGAAAAACAGAAATTTCAAATGAAAATACAAAAAATCTTTATTATGATTTACCTAAAGAAAAATTAAAAAATAATACTAATTATAGTTGGAAAGTAACACCAAATTATTTAAATAATGGAAATAGTACTGAGGAATGGACTTTTACTCCAAAAGAAAAATATATTAATATTTTATCTCCAGTTGGTGGTGAAAAAGTTTCTAATATTAATAGTAAATTTATTATTAGATGGGAAGATAATTTTATGGATTCAGTAAAAATTGAATTATTAAAGTCTAATAATACCTATAAAACAATTAAAGATACAGTTATTTCATATACTAATAACTTTATATGGAATGTTACTTCTGATATTGAAAAAGGCACTGATTATAAAGTCAGAATCTCTTCATTTAATAATGGAGTAGTTTCAATAAGCCCTGCAACTTTTATAATTGATGAAAATACTTCAGTAGATGAAATTAAATATAATGTTTCATTTGACATATTTCCTAATCCGACATCAAATAAACTTAATATTAATATAGATGAAATAAATATTAACAATAGTGATTTTGGTCTAA
>JBEICW010000281.1:0-4889 GCA_040383785.1 Ignavibacteria bacterium
AAATGAGTAAAAAGGTTACTAAACAAATCAAAAATATAAAAGTAATTAGTAGTAATAAACAAGAAAAATACAATATGAAAAGCAAAATATCTCAAATAAATCTAATCATTTTATCATTTTTTATATTAACTTTTTCGGCTTGTGACTCTAAAAGTGATGAGTTAATCAAAGTATTCAAAGAAAAGCCAGAATCGGAATTAGACATAGCTTTAAATCAAAAAAATGACAAAAAGTCTTACAGCAAAGATGATAATATTTCATACACGCGCAGAAATGCAATAACAACAGCAGTTGAAAATGTAAGCCCTGCAATTGTTGGCATAAATGTAACGGAAGTAAGACAGGTAGTATATCGAGACCCATTTAGTAGCTTTTTTGATGACCCAATGATAAGCAGATTTTTTAATCGTAGGAGTCAATCACGCACTCAAAAATATGAAGTTAAGGGCTTAGGTTCTGGTTTTATAATTTCCCCAGATGGTTATATTTTGACTAATCATCACGTAGCTGGCGATGCCTCCAAAATTGTAATTTCAATGACAGATGGCAAAAAGTATGATGCAAAAATTATAGGAACAGATTTGACATCAGATGTAGCTTTATTGAAAATTGAAAGTGATGATGACTTACCTTTTATTCCACTTGGAAATTCAGATAATGTAATGGTAGGAGAGTGGTCTATTGCCTTTGGTAATCCATTTGGATTATTTGATAATAACGCCAAACCAACGGTAACAGTTGGTGTAATCTCAAATACTGGTGTTAACTTTATGCATGATGATAATAATGGCAAAAGGGTTTACAAAAATATGCTTCAAACCGATGCTGCAATTAGTTCTGGAAACTCTGGAGGTCCTCTAGTAAATTCTGATGGCGAAGTAATTGGTATGAATACAGTAATTTTCTCTACTGCTAATAGCAATCAAGGTTCTGGAAGTATTGGTATTGGTTTTTCTATACCAATAAATAGAGTTAAAAATATTGTGCAAAAAATCAAAAATTCATCTACAATTGATAGAAATTTCTTTGTTGGTATGGATGTTAGAGATATAGATGAGAATATAGTTAATGTATTTAGATTAGGTAAAACATCTGGTGCAATAGTAGTCGAAATAAATAGAAACTCACCAGCTGAAAAAGCAGGAATTGAGCCTGGGGATATTATTTTAGAAATTAATGGTCAAAAAGTAAATAAATTAGATGATTTTAATATCAATATATATGATATGTCAGTAGGTGATGAAGTAGAACTTAAAATCCTTAGAGATGATAAAGAAATAAATAAAACAATGGAACTTACTGCTTATCCCAAAAATAGAAGATAAAACTATTAAAAAGTATAATAACCATTTCTATATTAAGTTCAAGTATCACACTTTACCTTTTTATATATTATAGATTTTTAACCAAAAATGTAAAAAGAAAAAATAAATTAATATTATTTTAAACAAAAAAAGGCATAAAACTTTTGATTTTATGCCTAAGAATATTTCAAACATTATAATTTAATTTTACTTGATTTTGCCAATGATTTTTGGATTGTGCTTTTGGGTTTGGTTCATAACTAATTCTACATTTTCAGGCGTTACAACCATAATCAAACCTATACCTAAGTTAAATACATGTCTCATTTCTTCGGTAGCAATTCCGCCAGTTTCTTGGATTAATTTGAAAATTGGTAGCCATTCCCAGCTATTCCAATCTATATCTAATTCTAATCCTTTAGGGATAATTCTCTTTGTATTGCCTACAATACCACCACCAGTGATGTGCGAAATGCCTTTTAATTGTTTGTTGTGAATTAAATCTTTAACTTCATTTAAGTATGATACGTGAACTTTCAATAATGCTTCGCTTAATTTCATTCCCAAACTTTCCACATATTCATCAACTTTGTATTTCTCAAATAATACTGCACGTGCTAATGAATAACCGTTTGTATGCAAACCACTTGAATCCAAACCAATTAAAATATCACCAGCATTTATGTCTTTACCATTAACAATTTTATCTTTATCTACCACACCTACAATAGTTCCAGACACGTCATATTCACCATCTTGGTAAAGTGAAGGCATTTCGGCAGTTTCTCCACCAATTAAAGCACAGCCATTTTCTTCACATGCCTTTGCAAATCCACTAATTACATTTACAGCAACTTCTGGCTCTAATCTACCAACGCCAAAATAATCTAAAAAGAATATTGGAGTTGCTCCACAAGCCAAAATATCATTTACGCAGTGATTAACTAAGTCTTGTCCAACAGTATTATGAATTCCAGTCATAAATGCAACTTTTAACTTAGTGCCTACACCATCCGTACTTGCTACCAAAACAGGATGTTCGTATTCAGGGAATTTTGCATCATACATACCACCAAATAGACCTAATTCCGAAAGTACTTTGCTATTATAAGTAGCTTTTACTAATGGTTTAATTCTATCAACAGTTTCTTCACCTGCTTCGATATTTACGCCAGCTTGTTTGTAATCAATCGCCATTTTAAATTGCCTAATTTTAAATGTTTTCTAATTATTATCTTATTTATTTCTACAAATTTAAGAAATTGAAATTAATAATTAATCTAAAATGAAATTTTGTTGATATTTAATTTTTGAGTTTATTTGACAAAATTCTACTCAAACATAAAAAAAAGGAAACATAATTAAATGTTTCCTTTTTACTAATAACTAATATCAAACTATTTTTTAGTTTTATGGCGATTTTTACGCAATCTTTTCTTTCTTTTGTGAGTTGCCATTTTATGGCGTTTTTTCTTTTTACCGCAAGGCATTGTAACTCCGAGTAAATAATATGTCAAAAATAATATGTTAAAAATTAGATTACAAAAATATCAAATTATTTTGAAATTACAAAATATTTTATGATTAAATTTGTAAAAAAGAATTAACAATTTGTACAAAAGTATAAAAAACGACTATTTTGCAGTTAATTTGATTAAAATTAAAGAACAACAAGTAAATTCATGACAATATTCTCAACCGAAAATTTAAAAAAAGCTTACGGCGATAAACTATTATTTGAAAATGTATCTGTTGGAATGCAAGAAGGTGATAGAATTGGCATATTGGGTAGAAATGGTGTAGGAAAAACTACATTTATGCGAATTGTTGCCGCTGTAGAGCAGGCTGATAGTGGAAATTCTGTTTTTAATAACAAAGTAAATTTCAAATATCTTGAACAATTGCCAACTTATACTACTTCAAACACAGTTTTAGACACTGTTTTGAAAGGAAATCAGAATTTGTATGATTTACTAAATGAATTTCATACTTTATGCCGTAGAATTGAAGAAAATAGTACTCAAGAATTAATTGATAAATTAAATAAGGTAAATACTCAAATAGATGTTTTCGATGGATGGAACTTTGAAAATGAAGCAAAAGTAACTTTGAGTAAATTGGGTTTTACCGATTTTGAGCAACCAGTAAATACTCTTTCTGGTGGCTGGCAGAAACGTGTTGCTATTGCAGAGTCAATCATTAGCAAACCTAACTTACTTATATTAGATGAGCCTACAAACCACTTAGATGCCGATTCTGTTCAGTGGCTTCAAGATTATTTGATGAATTCTAATATTTCTTTATTATTTGTAACACACGATAGATATTTTTTAGATGCTGTATCTAATTCAATTTGGGAATTGTATGATAAAAAGTTTTTTACATATTCTGGCGATTATGAAAATTATCTGGCACAAAAGGCAATTTATCTTGATATAGAAAAATCTACAACAGACCATCAAAAAAATATTATTAGGCAAGAAATGGAGTGGTTAAATAGAGGTGCGCCCGCAAGACGTAAAAAGCAAAAAAGTAGAATTGATTGGATAGAAAATCTAAATAATGAGAAAAAATTTGTTGATGAGAAAAAGCTTAAAATTGAGATTGGCAAATCATTTATGGGAAGTAGAATTATAGATGCATATAATCTGACAAAAACTATAAATGTGAGAAATAGTAGGGGAGAAGAGAATAAATTATTATTTAAGGACTTTACTTATGTAGCTCAGCCAGGAGATAGAATTGGTATTATTGGACCAAATGGTATTGGTAAAAGTACACTTTTGGGAGTATTGTCGGGTGAGAATACTTTTGATAGTGGCAATATTAAAATTGGTGATACAGCAAAAATTGCATATTATCATCAACATATCAAAAATCTTGATGAATCAAAAACTGTTATTGCGTCTGTTAGAGATGTGGCGGAATATATCAATGTCGGAGTTGGCAAAGAGTTGAAACTTACTGCAGTTGAAATGCTTGATAGATTTTTATTTCCACGAAGTCAGCACGCATCTTTTATTTCTACACTTTCTGGTGGTGAGCGTAGAAGGTTGTCTTTGCTAAAGTTACTTATGGGCAATCCAAATGTATTGCTATTGGATGAGCCAACAAATGATTTGGATATTCAAACCCTAAATTCGCTCGAAGATTGGTTGGATAGTTTTCAAGGGGTTTTGATAGTTGTATCTCACGATAGGTCTTTTTTGGATAGAACGGTACAATTTATCAAAGTATTTGAAGGTAATGGCGTTATTAAAGAATACCCAGGGAATTACACCCAATACTTGGAAACTAAAGATAAAAATAATAAAGAAAAAACTCGTCAGAAGCAGTTAAATAGTGAACTAGAGAATAAACTCAACGAACAAAAAAAACAACAATTAAATCAAAATAATACAGCAACTCAAACCAAAAGTAACAAAATTTCGTTTAAAGAGAAAAAAGAGTTCGAAACTCTAGAAATTGAACTTGAAAAATTAGAAAGTGAAAAAATTGAAATTCAAAATAAGTTAGCAAAAGGTGATATTACCGACTATAAACTTTTGAATGAGTTATCAGAAAAGTTATCAGAAATTGAAAATA
>JBEICW010000282.1:0-4889 GCA_040383785.1 Ignavibacteria bacterium
ATTCTGAATCAATCGTGATTTTGTATTTTGGTAGATTACTTTTCATTATTTAGTTTACATATAATTGTTAAAATATTTTTTTTGTTTATTTATCTTTTTGGTATTTTCTTTATATTTATATAAAACAAGAAATTATAACAATACAATTAAATTAAAACAATTATGATTAAATTTAACTTTAACGGAGAAAATTACGAATTACGTAATCTACCAAGTGAACTAACAATAAATGAGTTTGAACAAATCAGTTCAATTATGAATAATGAAGAATTAGATTATATCGATAAGTATATGAAAATATTTGAATTTGTTGGATTACCAATTGATGTGATTGAAGACTTAGATGGTAAAACATTTATTCAATTAACTAAAGATTTTATGGATTATCAATATACTGTTGAATTAACTAATGAAGTTCAAATTGATGGATATTCTTATATTGCATCAGACAGACATATTGATGGTGAAAAAATAACATATGTACCTAGAATTAAAGATTTAAAATTGATTGAAAAATACATCAAACAAAATCCAAATAAATATGCAACAAAAGTAATGGCCATTATATTTAAAAGAGACGATTTAACGAAGATTGAACATTATGATGACGCTCATATTAAACATAAAGCCGAACTATTCTCAAATCAACCATATTCAATTATTTTACCTTATATCACTATAGTTCTTGAACAAATAACAATCAATATGAAAAATATATCTGAAAATGGAGAACAAACTGCCTAAATCTTGGTCAGATGTTAAAGTTGACCAATATATTGAATATATTCAATTAGAAGAGGACCAATTTGAGTCCTTTTTTGATTATGAGGTAGAATTATTTCAAATTTTACGTGATGAAAACTTTGATTTTGATGTTGAAGAACTAGATGTTGAAGAATTTGATAAATTAAGGAAATCATTTAACTTTAGATACAATCCACCTACTAATGATTTTAAATATAAAATAGGATTATATACTTATATTGGAATGGATGAATTATCTTTTGGTAATTTTATAGATTTGGAATATTATTTTACAACTGATTTATTTAAATTCCTACCAAATATATGTGGTGTTATGTGGCGCAAAACAAAAGAAGATGAATGGGGTAACGTCATAATTGAACCATACAGTAGTATTAACATAAAAAACCGTTCAGAAGAGTTTAAATTGGTATCTATTAATGATGTATATGGTGTGATTAATGATTATACCCAATTCAAAGAAACATTTATGGAAGCATACAATTTATTATTTGAAGCACCATTAAGTGATGAGAATAAATTTGATGAATATTTAACTGAAGAAGATAAAAAAGAAATAGCTAAAGAAGAATCAATGAAAAAGTTTTCTTGGGAAAGTATTCTTTATAATTTAGCTGGTGGTGATATTACAAAATATGATTATATATTAGGGTTGCCGTTGGTATTTATATTTAATCAGTTATCTTTTAAGAAGTCATTTAACTTGTAAGACCTTGTGTAATGGTATTTGAGATATAAGATGACATATATTCACCATAAGGACTTAAAAATGCATCAGACTTAAAGAAATCACTTAAAAACTTACCTTTATCAAGGTATTTAATGTAATCATTAGCTTCCAACTCAACCTTTGGTCCATCTTGAGTATCTTTTACAGTAAAATTAATACTATTATACAAGGAACCAGATTCAATATGTCCACGGCTCTTTAACTTTTGTTGAAGAGCCTTTTCTAATTCATTTTTTAATTCTACGTTAGTCATTTGTAAATAATCTACCAATACCTCGAATTTCTTTAATAACATCGATATTATTATCGTAATGTGTATCAATACCCAATTCTTTTATTTTTTCAATCTTTGCTTTATTACTACCAGTTGCATATATTCTTGAATCTGGAATACCTTCAAATAATAACCCATCTTTTGAATGTCTAGCACTAATTATATATAATGTTGCTCCATCAGCAATTTGCTGCGCAGCACGTTCTTTACCTTTTGCGGTTGATAATACTCCATCCCAGTCCCAAGATATCTTAGAAGCTGCGTATTCACCTGTAGCAATACCTTGAAGATATGCTTTATGTTCAGCTTCTTTTCTTTCAGTTTGGTCACCACAAGTATAAGTATAAGCTTTACCTTTATTTCCCCATCTTGCAGCACAAGAACCATTTGTATAAATTAATTGAACTGGCATAATTAAGCTTCTAAATTTTCTACTATAGCTTGTAACCAAGAACCATTTACAGGTTCAGTCACCCCAGTACTTAATGCAATTGTTTGTAAATCATTGGCACTTAATGATTCTAATTCATTTGTATCAATTATGTATTGTAAGACATTCCCTTTAAAATCATCTGGAATATCCCCTGGTATAGACCACACATATGAATTATTTTGAAGTGATTTATCAAGAGCAGTTATTAATCTTTGCATTAAAGGTGTATAATTTTCAGCCATAACTTAGTTTTTATTTTAATATTATTTTATATTTAATTGTATTGAATGATTAAATTGTTTCTGGGTCAGCTGGTGTTTCATCATACCAAGTCCATCCATCAACTGGATACTCATAAGTATCTTTAAGGTGTACTTCCAATGTAATAACACCATAAACTCCATTTGGACCATACATCCATTCTTGGTTATTTTCATTCCATTTATAAAATCCACTTGTATTTTCCATATTATATTATATTTAAGGTGTGTAAGTCCAGTTTTTAAGTGTTAAAATCGCATTTATTTCTGCGGCTGTTAAATCATCCATACCTGGATTAGCAGTTAATGTTATATTTTGTGTGGTTGTAGCTGTACCAAGACTATCTAATAATTCTAAAATAGCATCTCTTCTTAAATTACAAGCAGAAACATTGACACTTACTTTTAATCCATTTAAAACAATTCTACTTAAAGATACACAATTTAAAAATGCTGATGTAGTTACTGTTACATTTGATAAATCTGTAAATACTACACTTTCAATTGCCCCACAAGCATTAAACATACTAGCGATAGTTGTAGTAGCTGGAGTATTTATAGTACCAACTTTACGTATTATTGATGTACCTTGAAAAAAAGATGCAGTATTCGTTGCATTTAATGCAGTTATATTTCCAACTTCAACCAAATTAAAACAGTTACCCATAAAAGCATTTAAACTTCCACTACCAATTAATGTTAAATCACCAACTTCTTTAATAATAGAACTATTAAAACAACTCGCTGCTGAAGTACCTATAGTAAAATTAAAATTTAATTTATTTACTGGACCAGTTTTTTGAAAAAATGATAACATAGTTGTTATCGCAGTTGTATCTAAATTTTCAATACCTTCAATATTTCTTAAATTTATAAAGTTAGAAAAAAATAAACTAATTACACCACTAGGTTTTAATTTTTTAATTATTAAATTTTGTAATAAAGGCCAATTCGTTCTTGAAGCAAAGCTAATACCTAAATCCCAACTTAAAATAGCTTCTAATATTTGTGGTCTACCTGGTCTATTTCCAGCTGCACCTACAACTGCCGATATTGAACCAATAAACCAGTTTGTTATAGTTCCAGAATTGAATGTAATAGTTATTATAACTTGTTTATAATTAATTCCGTTTGCATCTTGTAAAATTGGTGATACTATTCCAGGGTCTGAATAATTATATCTTCTTTCCCTAATTGTATTAGAATTGATAACCGTTAATGTAGTACCATCACCCCAATCAATAATATAATTACAAACATTGGAAGCGTAGTTTAAAGTAAAACAATTTTCTCCATCCTCATAAACAGCGAATAGAAATGCTAATTTATTTTGAGATGATGTTATAGTTGGCATTGTTAACCAACCAGCTGGTCTTATCCATTTAGGTGAATCACTTATTGCTTTTATATATCTTTCTTCCATTAGTATGTAATATTTAATTTAACAACACTTTGAATGTTGCTAGTTACGGTTATTTTACTTCCAGATAAAATAGTATTACCTAAAGTATAAGGAGCACCATCATCAGCTATTGTTATAGTTGGTGAACCAACTATATTTGTTATTGAGTTAATTTTAGTATCTCTAGAAGTATAAAATTCAACACTAGATGCATCCATTAAATCAATTGTCCAATATGGATGTGAGTTTTCCCAAAGACTAGTTGTTGAATTATATTCTAATTGGTCACCACCAGTTTCAGAAATTATTCTCACATTATGTAATTCATTTAATTCATATCCATTATCAATCTTAACAAATATTTTACCGTGAATTGCGTGAGCATATTCAACATAACCAACAATAACCATATGTTGTGGTGCCACTGGTTTAATATTTGTTATTGCACCATATGTTATTGGAGATAAATATAATATATCACCATCATTCCAACTTTCACCCTGTAAACTACCTGTTGTATTTATTTCGTGAATTTGACCACTAGTTGTGATAAAACCTTCTTGGTTTTTATTTATGGTTTCAGTGACAATACCTAAAGTTCCAGCACTGTTTAAATCGTTATCAGCTTTAGCTAATTTTACACTAAGTCTTTGACCAGTTGCTCCAGCAACAACTACAACCTGGTAATTTGATTCTAATAAATCAATATTAGGTACTGTTTTATTAACAACTCTAGCTACTTGCTCTTGACCTATTTGAAGTGTTACATTACCACCTTTTAAACCTAAATCTAATGTACCATCTGTATTATTCCATCTTAATCTACCAACACCGTTAGTTCCACTTGGAGCAAGGTTAAAATCAACTGTATCAACTTCATCAATTGTGGTAACATCTAAGTTTCCATTTATTGTTAATCCAGTTAAAATATTTAATGTAGTTGAAAAGTCCTGTCCAGTATTATCCGAAATGGTGAACACGTTGTTATTATTTGTAAATCCTGTGACATAAGTATCAGTTCCACC
>JBEICW010000283.1:0-4884 GCA_040383785.1 Ignavibacteria bacterium
CTACATTAAAAGAAAGAAAAAATAGCCAAAAATCGTGAAATATCGTGAAGTTTTTGGGTGAAAAAATGCAAAAAGAGTGCAAAACAGTGTAAAATAGTGCAAAAAAAAAGGTCAAGCGAGACGCTTGACCTACCCTTTTTATATTCGATAAAAAAGTGAATTTTGGTTCAAAATTAATTTATAATGTTAACTTTATTTATTATTTTTTTATTTCCTAAATCAATTTCTAAGATATAAATACCTGAATTTAACTTTTGGATGGAGTCGATTTTATTCAAATGAAATTCTTTGGCAATTATACCTGCACTTTCGAAATTATTAAATTCATATAATAATTCACCAGTAATTGTGTATAACCCATATTTTACAATCTGTTCTTTATTATTTGTATATTCAATTGTAAAACTATTATTAATCACTGGATTTGGGAATACTCTTTGATTTTCAATAAATTCAATTTCATCATCAACTGATACTAAAGTATGTTTGATATAATCATTTGAAAAATATAAACCGGAGTTAAAAACTTCAACCATAGCTTTAAATCCTCCATCTTCACCAGGACCTTCCTCCAAATCCGGTATATAAATTCTGCGAATAGATGAATCTTGCAAGCCATTCATTTCAACTTTTTCCCAAGCTTCACCAAAGGATTTACTTGAATATAGTCCACCATTACCGCAAGCAGCTAACATGTATTTAGGTATAGTAGGGTGCTTTTGAATGTCATATACTGGATAACCTGATATAAAGAAACTATGCCAAGTTAAACCACCATCTTTGCTTCTATAAAGTCCTTTGCCAATTGCACTACCATCTGCTAAAACAGAATCTGCACCACAATAAACCAAATTGTCGTATCTAGGTGATGGCATTACACTATGGATTCTAAGATTTCGAATTCCGGCAACGTCTTTGTCCCAAGTTTGTCCATTATTAATGGACTTATAAACGCCTGGTTTATTATCTGAAGCACCTGCAATATACATTAATCCATCAGTTACTTCTGATACTTTCAAATCTCTTGCCGATACACTAAGATCATTATTTGTTATACAATTTGTAAAAGCATCATTGGATGTAGAGTAACCCAAACCAGTATTTACTGAAGCAATATGAAACAAGTTTTCGGTTTTGGTTGGTACCAATTTGATATGGTGTTTTGTGCCATCACATTTAGAATTTTCCGAACTCCAAGTTAAGCCATTATCATTAGAATTGTAAATTACCCCACGGGTATTTTCTACGACAGAAGCATGCCAGTTTTGAGGTTTTAATGGGTCTTGTATAATATCTAATACTATCATATTAGCAAAATATATATTATCAGTGTAAGTTTTGCCACCATCTTCTGTTAATCTCATTCCAGAGCCACCCAAACCATTAAAATTGAATATTTCAAAATCAACACCACTATAATCTAGAGGAATATAATCAGCTGCAACAAAAAATCGATTTTTATTTGTTTTATCAAATGCGACTTTATTTATATAGAAGTTTTCATTCTCAATTTTAGTCCAATCCATAGAAAAAACTGTCTGATAACCAATAAAACTTATAAAAAATAGAGCATATATAAATTTGTATTTATTAAACATAATACATCCTAATTTAATTTCATTATTTAAATTTCTTTATTTATTCAAAATTAAGAACTTAGATTTAATTTTAATAATAAAAAACATACATTTTTCCACAATTATACATTTAATATAATTTAAAGTCACAAAATTATTAAAAATATGATTATTTTTAAATATATTCAATGTCAAATTATCAAAAAGATATGTTTCAATTAAGAACCAAAGAATTTTTAAAATTAATAGAAATGGGTGAATCCACAACTATTGAATTTAAAAGAAAAATACCATCAGCTGAAAAAATTGCTAAAGAGATTACTGCAATAGCTAATACTTTAGGTGGATTTTTATTTGTTGGTATTGACGATGATGGTAGTATAATTGGTGTAAAAAGTGAAAAATCTGAAATTACAATGATAGAATTTGCTAATGAAACTTATATTATTCCAATTGTTGATATAGAAATTGATGTTATTGATTACAAAGGCAAAGACATTGTTGTTGTTAAAATTCCAAATAGTGAAAAAAAACCACACAAATTATTAATTGAAGATGAAAATGGTAAGCAAATTAAAAGAGCCTTCATTAGGGTTGGTGAGCAGTCAGTTATGGCAAGTAGTGAAATGACAAGACTAATGACATTTCAAAATAAAAGTTCAACTTCAGAATTAAAATTAAGTATCGGACAAAACGAAAAAATACTATTTGATTTTTTGGACAAAGAAATTAGAATTACAGTAAGAGATTACTCTAAACTAATCAATGTATCTAAACGGAGAGCAGAAAGATTATTAATTCGTCTTGTAAGAGCGGGTGTTATTCAAATCAATTCTGATTTAAATAATGATTATTTTACTTTAGTTCAAGATATAAAATAGATCAAGAAATAAATTATTATAGATTAGTTTTTATTAATTTCAATTTGATATGACTTTCCATTTGTTACCAGCTTATTACTTATAAGCCATGGGTTCATAGTTTTCACATTTTTATAAGTTGTATAATTATTTTTAGACCATTCAGCCAAATTAATTATATTATAATTTACATAAAATTGTTTTGTATTGTAAACATTATATTTATCTTTGTTCTTGATATTAAAACCATATTTATCAGGATGTTCCATAATTTCTTTGATAGCTAATATTCTAAATATATAACGAGAAGTTTCATCATTAAGATATAAATCAAAATATGAAGATTCTTTTTGATATGACATATCACCAATTAATCCACCCAAACCCATATTATAACTTGCTGCAGCCAAAACCCAAGAATTTAGGCGTTCGTAAGAAGTTTTTAAATATTTCATTGCTGCGATAGTACTTTTTAGAATATGTTTTCTTTCATCTACATAAGTATTTATTTCTAAACCATAATTTTTAGCTGTTTCAGGCATAAACTGCCATAATCCAACAGCACCTTTATTAGACCTTGTCATAAATAATGCACTTTCTGCAACAGATATATATTTTATATCTTGGTGCATATTATACTGATTTATTATTTTTTCAAATGTTGGGAAATAGTGTCCAGAGCGTTTGAGATATAAAATTATTTGTCCTGGTTGTTGTAAAGTGAGGTAAAACTCTCTTTCAAAACGCTCACGAACTTCGTTATCATCTAAAGGAATGTTTTCACCGCAGAAAGTTATTTTATTCGGCAGTGTGATATCACTATAACTTTTAGAGTTTATATAACTATCTTTGTTGTCGCTGTAATTTTTCGTTTGGGAATTTAATTTTGTAGGTTTATCACAAGAGATAAGATTAAATATTAGTATTAAAACTAAACAAAATTTATATAAATATTTTAAAAAGATTGTTTGATTTGTAGATTTTAATTGAATCATTTTAATTGCGAATGTAAAAAGTTTATTTGTTATTTTGAATTAATTCAAAAATAACAAATTATCACAAATAGATTTTTCAAAATTATCATTTGTAGCAATTATTACAACTTTATCTTGATTTTTTAGCTCTTTAATTTTTTTTGTTGTAATATTTATACCTTCTTCATCTAAATTCATTGAATATTCATCAAAAAAGTAAAAAGGGGAGTTATTAAGTAAAGCCAATATGATTTTAGTTCTTTGTTTCATTCCAGAGGAAAAAGTTTTAATTTTATGATTACGTTTATTGTATAATTTATAATCATTTAATAGTAAATTCAGCAATTCATTTCTATCTAGTACTAAGTCTATCTCATAATTATTAATATTGTTTCTTATTTTTTGAATTAAATCAGATAATTCTAATATTGAAAATTCTTCATATAAATTATAATAAGGTGCTACATATGAGATGTAATTTTGAATATTCTCAAATTTAAGATTTTGATTATTTAATTTATAATTGATAATCTCATCTATGTTTTTATCAGTTTCATTTATTTTATTCAAGCCACTAACTAATTTTAACAATGTTGATTTACCAGCACCATTAGTACCACAAACGCCCAAAATACTACCTGAATTAGCCACAAAACTAACATCTTTAAATAGATAGTTCTTATGACTAAATTTCTTAGAAATATTATTTATTTGGATATAATTCAATTTTTTACTAAAATAATGATGGAAAATCTTAAATACAAAAATTACATATTTTTAACGATGAATTTACCTAAAGAAACTTTATCTTTATATTCTACTGAAAAAATATAGTTGCCATTATCTAATTGAAATTCATTTTTACTTAAAATTACACCACGCAATTGCTCGTAAGTACTTACTTTGATTTTTTGACTAAAAATTGTAATCATTTCTAAATTATATATATTAAGTACAATCTCTTCAAAGAGTGGAATTTCTTCATCACATGGGAAAAGTATAAACTCATCTGTGTTTTTATTATAAGGATTTGGAGTTGTTTTTTTAACAATTTCAGTACTAATACCTGGGAAATAATATTTATTAATACAAAGTCCAGAATCCAAATCAATTTTGTAATAATATTTTGAACTTCCTAATTGTTCATAAGTAGAATTAGAAAAATTATTATTTACAACACTTAAATCATATCTTTGTGTCTTGGCAAAATCATAATTTATAGCACTTTCTACATCACAATTAGTGATTTTTAAGACTAATGTATCACCAGAAGTATAATCTGAACCATCAAAAACTACTCTCGAAAAACTAAAACTTAGGGGTCTAAGATGTAATGTAGCCGAAATTGATGGAGGAGAATATGTTAAAGTATCATAATATTTGACTTTTGGAAATATTTTTGCATCATCGAAATATTGTCCTTCGATAGCTCTTTCACCAGTGTAATAGAACCAGTTAGTATAATCACACCAA
>JBEICW010000284.1:0-4874 GCA_040383785.1 Ignavibacteria bacterium
AGTAATTATTTTTAGAATTGATTATGAAATATCTTATGAATTATTTTAAAGCAAAATATTGATTTATCTACTATTTTAACTCTTCTCAAATTATGCCTATATTGTTCCCAAATATTTAATAATTACCATTTTGTAAATTTAAACAAAAATTAATTCTTTGGAACTAATATTTTTGTATATTTATCAAAATATAAATTAAAAAAGAAAAAGAAATTAAACAAATATAATAAACTAAATACTTTTACTATACCACAGAGGTAATACTTGCCACTTAATAGAGACTCAAACAGAGATTCGAATTACCGTAATGTCAACCGAGGAAGAATGGACAGCCGCATGGACAATAGAAGGGACAATCGTGATAATAGAGATTATCGCGAAAGCCCAAGAGAAAATAGAGAAGCACGCGATACTAACCGTGAATATGTAAGTTCTGCTCCTATTCCTAATAAAGAGAATATTATAGATTTAAGTCAGTTAAAACTTAAAAAAATTGCCGAACTAACCGAAATAGCAAAAACTCTAAATGTTCCAAACTACACAGATTTAAGAAAAAATGAATTAATTCTTAAAATTGCCGAAATTCAAAATCAAATCCAAAACAAAGAACCAAATTCTGAAGGATTGTTGGCTTCGGGTGGTGTACTTGAAGTTTTGCCAGACGGTTATGGTTTCCTTAGATCTCAAAGCTACAACTATTTACCATCTCCTGATGATATTTATGTATCTCCATCTCAAATCAAAAAATTCATATTGAGAACTGGCGATACTGTTAATGGATTAGTAAGACCGCCAAAAGATAACGAAAGATTTTATGCATTATTAAAAGTAGAAAGTGTAAACTTTTTATCTCCTGACGTTGCTCGTGATAGAACTATTTTTGACAATTTAACTCCTTTATATCCTAACGAAAGAATTAATTTGGAAACAAATCCAAATGAATATTCAATGAGAATAGTTGACATGCTTTGTCCAGTAGGTAAAGGGCAGAGAGGTTTGATTGTAGCACCACCTAAATCTGGTAAAACAATACTACTACAACAATTTGCTAATAGTATAGCCAAAAATCATCCAGAAACTAAGCTGATTGTGCTTTTGATTGACGAAAGACCAGAAGAAGTAACAGATATGGAACGTTCAGTAAAGGCAGAAGTAGTCGCATCTACATTTGATGAACCACCTGAAAGACACGTTCAAGTTGCCGAAATGGTGCTTGAGAAAGCAAAAAGATTAGTTGAAGCAAAACAAGATGTAATTATACTTTTGGATTCAATTACTCGTTTGGCAAGAGCTTATAATACAGTTGTGCCTCACTCTGGAAAAATACTTTCTGGTGGTGTTGATGCACACGCATTACACAAGCCAAAAAGATTTTTTGGTGCTGCACGTAAAGTAGAAGAAGGCGGCTCATTAACAATTGTAGCGACTGCCTTAATCGAAACTGGTAGTAGAATGGACGAGGTAATTTTTGAGGAATTTAAAGGTACTGGTAATATGGAATTAGTTCTTGATAGAAAAATTTCTGAAAGAAGAATATTCCCAGCTATTGATGTTAATAAATCTGGTACTCGTAGAGAAGATTTATTACTTGATGCTGAAACTCTTAATAAAGTTTGGATATTACGTAAAGTATTGAATGATTTCTCACCTACAGAATCTATTGAATTTATGATAGATAGACTAAAAGTTACGAAAAGCAACAGAGAGTTTTTAAATTCAATGAACTCGTAAAATATTACATACTCACCAAAGAGCAACTAAATTCTATATCTCCCTTTCAATTAATTTTGGTTGGGAGATTTTTTTATGTAATCATATAAAGTTTGAAAATCTTTCATTAAAATATCTATTTTTAAAACAATGTTAATTCAATTTAATTATTAATAAAATATTAGTTAAATTGCAAAACTATAAAGCAAAAAAATCAAAAAATAAATTTTAGGATAAAAATGATTACTGTTAGTAATGTAACTCTCTCTTTTGGTAAAAGAACTTTGTTCAAAGATGTTGATTTGAAATTCACTCCAGGTAATTGTTATGGTATGATTGGAGCAAATGGTGCTGGTAAATCTACATTTTTAAAAATCCTTTCTGGTGAAATTGAGCCTCAAAAAGGTAGTGTATTTATGGAGCCAGGTGCCCGTATGGCATTTTTGGAACAAAACCAATTCAAATATGATGACGTTAAAGTTTTAGATGCTGTAATAATGGGACATAAACAGTTATTTGAAATTGCTAAAAAAAGAGATGAATTGTATTCAAAATCAGAGTACACTGAAGAAGAAGGTAATTTAATCGCTATTATTGAATCAGACTTTGCTGAAATGAATGGTTATGAAGCCGAAGCCGAAGCTGCTTCTTTGCTTAGTGGTTTAGGTATTGGCGAAGAGCTACAAGGCAAAATGATGCGAGAATTAGAAGGTGGTGAGAAAGTAAGAGTATTACTTGCACAAGCACTTTTTGGAAATCCTGATGTCTTACTTTTAGATGAGCCTACAAACAACTTAGATTTGAAATCTATTAATTGGTTAGAAAACTTCCTTTCTCGATTTGATAATACAGTAATTGTGGTTTCCCACGATAGACACTTTTTAAATCAAGTTTGTACTCATATAACTGATATTGACTTTGCACAAATTAGAACTTATGTTGGTAATTACGATTTCTGGTATCAAGCATCATCTTTGGCTATGAAACAACGTAAAGACCAAAATAAACGTAATGAAGATAAAGTAAAAGAATTAGAAGAATTTGTTAGAAGATTTAGTGCAAATGCTTCTAAAGCACGTCAAGCAACTTCTCGTAAAAAGTTAATTGATAAATTGACAATTGATGAAATCCCGCATTCATCGCGTAGATTTCCATTTATTGATTTCAAACCGGAAAGAGAATGTGGTGATATTATATTAGAAATAGAAGGTTTGAGCAAAACAATCGATGGTGAGTTGGTATTAGATAACTTCAATTTAACAGTAAATAAAAATGATAAAATTGCATTTGTTGGACAAAATGACATTGCAAAAACAACATTGTTTGAGATTTTAGAAGGCGTTATCCAGCCAGACTCAGGTACTTTTAGATGGGGACAAACTATTACATCTTCATTCTTCCCTAAAGAAAACTCTAAGTATTTTGAAAGTGGAATGAATTTGGTAGAATGGCTTAGACAGTATTCTAAAGAAAAAGATGAAACTTTTGTACGTGGATTTTTAGGTAGAATGTTATTTTCAGGCGAAGAGTCATTAAAATCAAGTTCAGTATTATCTGGTGGTGAAAAAGTTAGATGTTTATTATCGAAAATGATGTGTAGTGGTGCAAATGTATTAGTTATGGATGAGCCTACTAATCACTTGGATTTGGAATCTATCAACGCGCTTAATGAAGCAGCCGAAAAGTATTCTGAAGTAATTTTATTTTCATCTCATGACCATCAGTTTGTACAAACAGTAGCAAATAGAATAATTGAAATCACACCTAAAGGTGTTATTGATAGAATGATGTCATTTGATGATTATTTGGAAGACGAAGCTGTAATTGCTTTAAGAGAAGAAATGTATAAGAGTTAATTAATTAAGTATATAATGATATTACTATCTATTAACTATTTATCTATTTAAGTTTAAAGAATTTGGTAAAATTGAATATAATCAAAAATATATTAAATTATCTAAAACATAGAAGCAAATTAATATCACTAATATGCTTCTATGCGGTATTTTCATTTTTTGAATTAAATGCAAACTCAACCAAAACTTATGAACTTTATGAGTATAATTCTGCTATTAAGCCAACTCAACAAATATTAGCATTAGAAAAAATATTAAATATTGATGTAAACAAAATTGTTGAAAAAAAATATAAATTAGAAAAAAATAATTATGTTCAGCTAAAAAATTGTAATGATTTATTACACTTTTATCGGAATAATGACCCAAAACTTGCTTTATTATTTGCAAAATTATTAGAACCACAGTTAAAACAATTTTCAAGTCACCCTTCTATAGCAAATTTTACAACAAAAGTAGCTAATATTTATCATGACATTGGTAAATACCATTTAGCAATTGATTATTATTCAAAGAGTTTATATGTTTTTATCGATTTAAAAGATTATCCTGCTGCTTGTAACTCATATAACGATATTGGATATATATTTTCGAAACTTAAAATTAGAGATTTTGCACTTAAAAACTACTTTTTGGGTGTAAACACAGTTTTAAAATCTAATCCTAAAGATATTAATTTTAATAAAAAAGAATATTATTTTTCATTAGCACACTCATATAGTAATATAAGTTATGAGTATTTTGATTTGAATAAAATTGATAGTGCAATTTATTATGGTAAAAAATCAAAGAAATTATTTCTTGAATCAAAAAATATAAATAGAGTTGCACAATTAAATAATTACCTGGTTGAGTTTTATTTAGGTAAAAAGGACTTCAAATCAGCTGAGAAATTATTGAATGAAAACTTTATGATGTTAGATACAAATTTAGTTGAAGATACAAGGTATTTAGGTCATACCTATCGTATAAAATCTAAATATATGATTGAAATTGGTAATTTAACGGAAGCACTAAATAATATAGATACTGCCATTTCAATTCTCAATCAAATTGAACTACATCGTGAAATTGATAAATGTTATAATATAAAAGCAAACCTATTAGTTAATTTAGGTAGAATTAACGAGGCTTTAGAAATTGGTAAATTTGCTTACAATATAAGTAAAAAGCGAGATAGTTTTACTGAAAATCTAAATAATACCGGATTACTTGCTAAATTATTTCAAAATTTAAATGCCTATGATTCTTCTATTTATTATTACCAATTAAATAAAAGTTTAAATGATTCATTATTTAATATCTATA
>JBEICW010000285.1:0-4867 GCA_040383785.1 Ignavibacteria bacterium
CTTTATTTTACAAAGCGATACCAATTGTATTGTGATTATAAATTCTGCTTATTTTTATTAACTAACCTATTTAATTTATGAAAAAAACAACCAAAATTTTAGCACTTACTGGAGTATTAATTTTAATACTACTAAGTATTCGAACTTGTTCATCTAAAGAACAAAAAAAGGAATCGGTCCCTGTGATTACTAATACTAATTTAATTACCAATCCCCCACTATCAGATTTAGATATTCCCTACCAAAAATTTGAAATAGATCCAAATCAACCCAACGTATTACATTCTTCTTTAGGTGCCACAATTAATATTCCAACTAATGCTTTTTTAGACAAAGATGGCAATGTAATTAAAGATAAAGTAGAAATTTCATTCAGAGAATTTTATAACCCAGTAGATTTTTACTTGGCAGGTATTCCAATGAATTATAATGAAGACGGTGAAGAAAAAGTTTTTGAATCGGGAGGTATGGTTGAAATAAATGCTGTTTCAAATAAAAAAGAATTGTTTGTTAATCCTAATAATAAAATAAATGTTGACCTGCTTAGCTTTACAAAATCGCCTGATTTCAATTTATATGACTTAGACAAAAAAACAGGACAATGGATTAAAAAAGGAAAAGATATTATTAATTCGACATCTGAGAAAGAAGAATTAAATAAACTACCTCCTATTCCACCTTTACCAAAAGTGGCATCTGTTTATTCATTTAAAATCATAGATGAAACCAAGTTATTTCCAGAAATTGAAGATTATAGAAATGTATTATTTGAACCCGTAGATATAAATAAATGCAAAATGACTAGTGCACAAGAAATGATTGTAAAACCACTAAAAGGTGGTATTTATGAAATAACCTCAATCATCAAAATAGGAAAATTTAGAAAAGAAAGTAAATGTAATTGTTATTTAGCTTTTGAAGCAGGAAAAGATTATAATGATGCTTTAAAACAATATCAAAAAAAGTATAGTAAATTAATAAAAGAGAGAGAATTAATTAAAAAACCCTGGACAGATTATTACAAAATTGTTGACTTACATCGTAAGCATGCTGTTTCGAAACTTGGGGTTGAAGAGAAAATAATACGAACTCTTGAAATTAATAATTTTGGATTTGTAAATTGTGATTACCCATTAGTTTACCCAATTGGAGGTTCTATAAATCCAAATTATGTAGATAATGAAGGAAACAGATTAGTTTTAAAAAATGTAGTCTTAGTTGAAAAAAACACCAATGCACTGTTTAGATATCCTACTAAAATAAAATATAATCCAGAAAAAGACAATGTACTTTGGGGTTTAACTAAAGATAATAAAATAGCCTTTATTAAAAAAGAAGATTTTAAACTATTGAAAAGTACGTCTACTGAATTACAAAATGTTCCTATGCATATTCATGAAAATGAAGTAAAAACATATGAAGATATAATGGGTGTTTTATTTAAATAATTAAAATTGAATAAGGCTCCTAATGGGGCCTTATTTTTATAAATTAATAATTAAATATTTTCGGACCAAAAAAATATTTTAGTTTGAAAACTTAAAACTAATACTATAAAAAATTAAGATAAGAGAAATGGATATACTAATTTAGTTTATAGACATAGTTACTACTACAATAGCTTATTAAACAACCTTAAATTGTAATCAAATGAAAAAAGTAACCCTATTAACCCTATTTTTAGCGAGTTTTATTTCATATGCCCAAATACATAATTCTTCAGGCAATATAAAGACTAAATCCGTTATTGAATTTACTAATGAAGATTATATTGGATTGTGGTATTCAGAAGGAATATCAAATATCGTTATTTGGAAAGATAATAACAATAACATGCAATTTGCAGAGTTTAGCGACAACATAAAAGAGCCATTAGATATTATTACTGTCAATTTTAATAAAACCAATTTGTATGTTAAAACCAATTGCAAGGAAACTAACTGGACAACAGAATCAGAATATGTATTTCTAGATAAATCGACACTATTATGCACTATTTCAGGCGATGCAAATGCTACTATAACATACAAAAAAATAAGATAAATTTAATATATTATTCAATAATTAAAAAATCCATCTATGAAAAAAATATTTATAATTTCAATAGTTTTTCTTTGTATTTTTTCCAATATATACGCCCAACAAGAGAAAATTTATTATAATTCAAATTGGGATGTTACTAATAGTAACGATTTTGAATATTACATAGAAATAAATAAACCGCTACAAAAGGAGTACAAGTCGTTTTATAAAACAGGAGAACTTAGATCATTATTCTACTGCATTGAATTTAATTTTGAAGCTATTGCAAAGTCTAAATTTAACTCCTCTTTCAAAGAATTTTCAAGGAATGGAAACCTTATATGTGAAGGAAATTTTGACAACGGAAATAAAGTTGGTCCTTGGAGTTACTATTATGATGACAAATTGATAAAGTCACTTTTACATTATGAAAAGGATACTTTAAATGGCAAATCAATTCATTATTATGAAAATGGTAACGTCAGCTCTGAGGGTAATTATTTAAAGGGTAAAAAAAGTGGTTTTTGGGTTTATAATAAAGAAAATAATAATAGAAATTACGAGGAAAATTATGTTGATGGGAAAGAAAACGGTAGTTACGTTAGTTACTTTGACAATAAAAAAATATATGAAAAGGGCAATATGGTTGACGGATGGAAAAATGGTAATTGGTTAACAAATTACTACGATGGTTCAATCAAAAGAATTTTAGAATTTGAGAATGGTACTGAAAAACCTATGTGTAAAGAGTGTAATGAATATAAAAAATGTAAGGTTGTAATTTCTAATTATTTTATAAAATCTAAACCTCAATTTGATTGGATTGCAAGTGACAATTCCTATTTCAATGAAACCGAAGACGGCATTGAAGTTGCTTTTTCCAAAGAAAAAAACAATCCAAATTTTAATATTAATTTGAATATCCCTTGGATAAATTATGATGATATTTCTTTTGAAGTAACATTCAAAAACACTGAAAAAACAAAGTTTTCATATGGAATTTCATGGAATGAAAATGAAATTGAAAACACCTCCAATCAATTTTTAATTTCTAATGATGGAACTTACGCTATCGACAATATAGAAGATAACGTTTATTTATCTAGTTTCCTTAAAAACACTACATCTATTAATTCTGAAATCGGAGCTGAAAACATAATGAAAATCACTAAAATAGGAGATTCAATACACTATTCAATTAATGGTATATTAGTAGAGACACAAAAGTTTAAAAGCTGGGAAGGAAGTACGTTTAAAATATTAATTTTTAATACAGAAAAAGTAGATTCTTCTTCAATAATTATTAAGAATTTTATTTTTAAAGACACAGAATCCTATGAGTCAGTTGAAAACGAAATGAAAACTGGAAACTTCGCTTGGGATGGAAGCGGAACTGGTTTTTATGTAAACAATGATGGATTCATTGCTACCAATTATCATGTTATTCAAAATGCATCAGAAATTTGGGTTTTATGCAAACAGAATGGGATTAATAAAAAATTTAAAGCAACTATTTTTCAAACCGATAAAATTAATGATTTGGCAGTTATTAAAATTACCGATAGTACATTTGTGCCATTATCTTTATTACCCTATCAATTGGTTTCAGAGACAATTGCTGTAGGAAATGAAGTCTTTTCTTTAGGCTATCCCTTGGCTGATGTTATGGGAGAAACTATAAAATTTACTGATGGTAAAATAAGTTCTTTAACAGGCATTGATGAAGATGTTACTCAATATCAAGTAACTGTACCAATACAAAGCGGAAATAGTGGTGGTCCCCTTTTTGATAATTTAGGAAATGTTGTAGGTATAATTAAATCTAGTTTAAATAAAAATAAATATGGAAGTGAAAATGTCAATTACGCCATAAAATCAGGACTACTAAAGAACATTGTCGACTTGATTCCAATAACAAATCAAAAAAGTAAAAGAAAAAAAATTACCTCGTTGTCACAAATTGACAAAATAAAATTATTTTCAGACTACGTAGTCATGGTTCAAACTTTTTAATATTAAGTATTTTACTATATTTATAAAGTTAATAGACTTTAGTACTTACGATCTGTATCCAAGAAGCATATTATAATATATAAATTAACCAAAAAAACATCAAAATGGGAATATTTGATTTTTTAAAAAGCAACAAAAATATAATTACCGATAATGGTACTAATTATATCTATTATGATAATGGTAAAGGTTCTATTAAAGAAAAGTTTATCAAAATAAATGGCGTGTTGAACGGTGAATATGTTGAATATAATAAAAATGGTACTTTTAATATAAAAACATATAAAGACGGTGTAATACCCTTAACAGAAGAAGAAATTTTAATTAATAATCGAAAAGAAGAAATTAAAAACAACATTAAAGTTGAAATTAGTAAACTAAAAATTATAGACGACTTAATTTCGGAAAAATCAGGAATTTTTCTATTGGTTCAAATGGAAAACTCTAAAATTGATTATTATTCAAAATTAATTGAAGAAAAGTTCATAAATAAATTTGACGAAGATTATATAAAATTTTATTTATATACCAAAAGAAATTATTTTATAAAAGAGCTGATTGAATATAATTTAGATGCAATAATAGAAATTGGTTCATCTTTTAATGAAATTAAGATAGTAAATTATTACAACAAAGTATATACCGATCACATAAAAAATTATTTAGATAATTCCTTCAATTTTGTAGATATTGATATTAAAATTAATTTTTCAGACTATAGTTTTATGAAATCTAATATTTTAGGAAAACTATTTGAAAATTTTCATGTAAATAATAAATTAAGATTTAATTATAATGGGATTGGCATTAATAAAGATATATTTAATCAACA
>JBEICW010000286.1:0-4849 GCA_040383785.1 Ignavibacteria bacterium
AATAAGGCAAACCACTGGTGAAGCAAATAGGTGTGAATTTATTATAACTCAATAATTTTTTTTATGTTAGGTAACAATAAAAAGAGTATTGGGTTTAATTCTAATTTTTACACAAGTAAAAGTGATTTTGATCCTTCTTATTTATTAATAATTAATAGGGCAATTTCTTTAGGTTATACATTACCTAGTTCAATCGTACAAATAAAACAAAATACTTTTTTAGTTAGTTTAAAAAATGCTGGAGTTTGGACTAAATTAGACGTTTTATATTGCTTTGCCCAAGACGGTTCAAAAGAATTTGCAACTATCAACTGGAAGTCACCAAGTGCTAACCAATGTACTTTAATTAACTCTCCAACATGGACAAGTAATCAGGGTTTTAATAGTGATGGTATTACAAGCTATATTGATACTAATTACAATGCAGCAAGTCAAGGTGTAAATTTTCAAAACAATACAGCCAGTGAGTTTGCTTATCAAAAAGATGCTTTATTTGGTCCATGTTTTGGAACTAGTGGCGGTGCTGGTGATGCCGTTTCTATTAGCACAACAACTGGGCAAAGACTTAATATGTTAGGTACTAATTTAACAGCAAGTGCAGACATGACCGGAAACGGATTTAAATGTATTAATAGAACATCAGCAACAGCAGTAGAATTATTCAATGAAACAACACAAATAAGTAGAACTACAACAACAGCCGCAAGAATTAATGCAACAAGAAGAATATTAAATGGACAAGGAAATTTTTTAAATACACTTGGCAAAATTTCGATTTATGGTAATGGTGCAAATTTAACAGCCGAAGCACTAACTTTAAGAACCGCAATTATAACTTATTTAAATTCATTGTAATATGTTAGTCCTAAAAGCAAATCAAACACAATACAACCAATTAAATGGCTATGAAATTGAAGTAAGCAAATTAGAGTTTGTTAAAGATGGTGCAGGAAATTGGATAGTTGGATTAGAGGTGATTGACAAAGAAAATTTTTTAGCTATTAGAAATGACTTACTAAAATTAGAACAGATTGAATATATACCATTAATTAATAATGATTAACAGTATGCAACAAAACAATGAATTTTTAATTGTTGGTTCCTGGTTTAATGCTATTTTAGGAACTGTTCTTTTTTCAGAGCCTATATTAAGCACCACAGCTTATTTATTTTCAATTGCCGGTTCTGTTGTATATATTTACACAACTATTAAAAAAAATAAAAATGAAAAAACTATTAAATAATGCAGTTCATAATTTATGGACAACAATTGCCGGCAGCGTGGCTGGTATTGCAGAAATTAAACAAGGTGTATCAACTGGAAATACAACACAAATAATCGTTGGTGTTGGAATTTTATTAATTGGGCTATTTAGCAAAGAAAATTAATGGCTGATCCGGCTAAATTTGAGAAATTAAGTACAATTGTAATTGATAAGCTTGAAGGTGGTTATTATCACCCAAATATGCTTATTGATGGCAGGGTAAAAGACCAGCGTTATTCTGGTTCCGGAGAAACTATGTTTGGAATTGACCGGCTTAAAGGTGGTTCAATTAATACAACTAATTTTGGAAAGCAATTTTGGAAAATTATTGACCAGGCGGATGCCGTAAAAAAATGGCGTTGGAATTTTACTGGCGGTGATTTAAAACCAACTTTGCAAAAACTAGCAGCACAAATGATTTTTGGTTTATATAATACTTATATAAGATTGTATCTTAAATCACCGGCATTAATTCAAATAATTGAAAATGATGATAGATTATTATTTAATTTCATTTATGCCACTTGGAATGGATCTGGATGGTTTAAAAAATTTGCCACAGATTTAATTGAAGCTTTTAATTCAGGCATAACCAATCCAAATGATTTATATACTGTTGTTTTAAATAGCAGAATTAAAGAGGGGTTGAAAAAAGGTAGTAAACCAAATTCATTGATTGCTCAAAGTGGTTTAAAAATTGCTAAATTGTTTGAAAATTATCAAGGAATTAAAATTGCACCAGTAATTATATTATTGATTGCTGGTTTATTGTTTTATTCTTATAAAAACTAAAATAGTTCATTGGATTGAATTGTTTATGGCACTCTTTTGAGTGCTTTTTTTATAATTATTTTTTTCAAAAATTTTGTAAATTCAATTTTATTAATACATTTGAATTTTAATAAAAACATAAACACATGAAAAGTTTAACACAAAGTCAAAGAATTTTATTAGTTCAATCTTTAAAAAAGCACGTCAAAAATTTAAACACTTTAAATTTTCAAAAAAACCATTCAATTAATCCAGATGAACTGGAATTAATACAAATTGAAATTGTATTAGAATGTTTATTTGTTGGATCAATTGAGCAAATTTTAATTGAAAATATATTTTATAATTATGAAAATTAAAGAAATTTCAAAAGGGAAAAATGAAACTATAATTGCATATAATGACAATGCAATTATATTTAATAGTTTATCAGATGCAGAAAGGGAAGCAGCAGTATTTATTATATTTAATATTCTATATGATGAACTAGAGATGATTCCACATTTTCAAACTAGAATTGATACAGCAAAAGAAAAATTAATAAAATTTTTTGCTGATATTAACAGAAACCAAAATACTGTTGATTCTATTAATTTTAAAACTAATATTGACCACATAATTAACACTAAATTTTATGAATAGACTTATTAAAAATGCAAAAAATGAAATAATTTTTGAAGGCAAAATTTGCCCATTTAGACAGCCAATTTTATTACCGAATAAATTAAGCGGATTTGAATTACAAGCGTTTCCATGTGCAAATGATTGCCCTCATTTTATTACCACTAATTGTGGCGATACTAATAAAATAAATCTAAAAATAAATTGTGGTAGTGACCCTGTATTTATGACAGCAGATTTAATAACAGAAACCAACATAACAAATTTTAATTCAGGTTTAAAATTATGAGTAACGAAAATATAAATGCAAACCAGCTATTAAGTTTTGAAGAATATTCAAAACAAGAAAATGTAAGCTTAAAAACAGTTTACAACTGGATTAAAGCCGGCAAATTAAAACCCATCATTATTGGCAAATCTAAATTTATAAAAAAATGAGTATGTATCAAATACAAATGATTAATCAAAAAATTAGTGAATTATACGATTATATGGAAATCATTGAAAAAAAAATACTAATTCCCTACGTTTCTGAAATTAAGAAATTACCTAGAGATGACCAGAAATCTGAATGGCAAAAATATTACCAATTACAAAAACTGATTAATATATTAGATGATACTATCAACATAATGGTTGGTGAAATAGAAACAATGCACACCAGCGAAGAATTTAAGCATAATCAAAAAACTATAATTCACCTGAAGCATTATATTAAAATTTTAGGCGGTGATCCTGGTTTAATTAATTACACTAAAAATTCAGATTTGATATGATTATAAAAAACAAAAAGAGCACCCGGAAGGATGCCCTAGATGATTCTCAATCAAAACACACACACAACAATACTAATACAACAAATATAAATGATTATTTATTTAATTTAAAAGACAATTTGTTACCTGAAAATGTTTTGGTTTCTATTCAGGGCAAAACATTATTGACAACTAAAAATTGTATGGTTATTTCAGGGAAGCCTAAAAGCCGTAAAAGTGCAGTTGCTCATGCTATTTTAGGAAGTGCAATAAAAAATGATTCTGTACTGGGTATTGAATGCAATATTAATGCTAAAGATGATGAAATAGTTTTAATAGATACCGAGCAAAGCAAACACGATTTGAAAAAGAGTTTGGACAGAATGCAGCGACAAACTGAATTTTCTGTTTTACCGGATTACTTTAAAATTTATGCAGTCAGGCAATTAAACCCAGAACGAATTAAAAATGTTATTGACATGATTTGTTTAAATAAAAAAGTCAGGTTGATAATTATTGATGGTGCACTAGATTTGATTATGAACATGAATGACATTATTGAAGTTAAAGACACGATTGACTGGATTAAACAAATACTAACAAATTGTGATGTTGGATTAATTTTCATTTTGCACCAATCTAAAAGCACAAATTTTACCATTGGACACCTGGGCAGCTATTTTGATAGATTTTCACAAACAGTAATTGAGGTTACAAAATTAGAAAATGGCAATTCAGAAATAAAAGCACAAATGATGCGTTCAGATGATAACTTTAAACCATACGAATTTTACTTTAATTACAATATAAACAATTACAGTATTAATTGGATTGAAGCACTAGAGGTAACAGCTAGCAATAAAGATTATTCTATTGAGCAGCATTTTGATAAAATTTCTAAAATTTATACCGGTACCAAAGAAATTCAATACAAAAATTTATTAACTAAAATTATGGATGAATATAAAAAATCTGAGTATTGGGCAAAAAAATTAACTAAGGATTTGTTTGATAAAAATATTTTATTAAAAAATGAATCTGGATTAATCGAGTTAATTTCATCACCTTTTTAAAACAAACAAAATGAAAATCAGTACAATAGATAAAAACAACTGGTACACAATGGATATTGAAAAATGCGAATGGAGTAGCGACCACATACCTGTAATTTCATTTGAGTTAAATAATTTGTCAGATGAAACAAAATATCCTATACCAAATGAAACAGGATTTAATATGAGTATTGAAGATGCTAAACAACTTCATGCTTGGTTGACTGTTGTTTTATATGCCCGATAACGGTTCTCGGCTTGGCGAGGTTGGGGACTTAGAAGCACAATAGCTCAAATTATTACTAATTTTAATTAAAAGTACAAAAGATGAATAAAGAACAAAAACCCCAATCTTGCCAAACCGATGTTAGTGGCAGTTATTATT
>JBEICW010000287.1:0-4819 GCA_040383785.1 Ignavibacteria bacterium
GCTCTTAAAGACTTAAAGACAATCACTTACAATCAAACCAAAAAAAAAGTAAATTATTTTTAAGAATAATTATTTTTATTCAAAAAAAACTATACTTTTGTTAAAATTTAATACTAAAAAAAATGAGCAAATTTAAAAAAACACCTTTGATGAAGTTTATGAAAGTAATCAAAGTAAATGAAGAGAGTTTTGAAGATAAAGGATTTTACAAATTCCTTTTAGAAACAGGTCTTTCACTTATGGAGAAAGAAAAGAAAGGGATTGTAAGAGCGTATAATAACGGCATTAAAGATGGCAGATACAACTTATTAAACGATGCTACACCTCTTGATGGTTCTTATTATTATTCAGCACGTTATTTAGGAGATATTAACACAATCAACAAGGTTAGTGATTCAGAATCTTTCTCTAAATTAATGAAATTAATGTGTGGCATTAGTGATAACGAGCAAGAAACTACTAAAACGGAGCAATCAAATGATTCTAAAATTGCCGAGTTTTGTAAAACATTATCTGACAATCCAATTTCTGTAAATGAAGAATCAGAAACTCCTACAAAAGAACAAATTGAAGAACTTTTATTGGATAGGCTTAAAGAGGTTGGAATTGAACCTACATCAGTTAAAATAGTTAAATTATAATTTTTAAAACCAAATATTATGGCAATCATCACAAACAACTACTTTGTAGTTAAAGTAAAGTACACTAAACAATTAGACAATGGTGCTTTCAAAAGAGTTACTGAACCTTATTTAGTAGCAGGTTTTTCTTTCACGGATGCAGAAGCAAGTATCTATGAGAATTTAGGCTCTGTAATTAGAGGAGAGTTTACGGTAACGGATATTAAACGAGTAGAATACCACGATATTTTTGATGAAACAGGAGGTTGTGCTGACAAATATTTTGTTGCTAAAATTTCTTATGAATCTGTTGATATTGATTCCGACAAAGCAAAGAAAGTAACTCAATCATTTTTAGTTGGAGCAACTACTATCGAGGAAGCAACAGAGGTTATAAAACAAGAATTAAGTACGTTGATGGTGGATTATAAAATAATCGCTATAAATGAATCTCCAATCGTTGAAATTTTCCCAATTAAAGAAGAATTGGATAAAGAAATTTCAAGAACTCCTAAAGTTGAAATTATAAGTAATCAAACAGGAGAATCAGTTTCAAACTTTGATGAGGATGAAGAAGATTTTGATGCAGATGATGAATTTGAAGATGAAACACCTGTAACTATAAACGATACAGACTTCGACAACCAATAACTTTACTAATAGTAGCCATTGCATAAGTAGTGGCTACTTTATTCTTTTAATTATGAGTATTATTTATTTGATTTTAATCATTGCATTTATCTTATGTATTGATATGTTTGCTAACATTATTTTTGATAAAGTTGATAATTTTTTTGTTCGCAGAATGAAGAAAAGATTGAATAAAAGAAAAAATAAAGAAGAAGATATATAGTTATTTTTTTTTTGTTTAATTAATAAATTAAACCGTGTATTTAGATTCAGAACAAATAAAAGATTATCTACGTTCAGTTCATTCACATTTTACAGAACACAGAGATAATGAATCCAAACTTTATCATTCCGTACCATTTCAAACAGACCCTCACGTTTTTTTAATTGTGTTTACAGGGATAAATAATAAGTTTAAAAAAACTTCATTTCTTGAAATAAGATTATACGATGCAGGTCAAGATGTTTTCTTTGGAAGAAGAAATATCATTAAATTAGAAAACGGATGGGAAAAGAAAGTTAAAAAAACTATTCTTTGGACTGCTAAAAATTTAAGTGATTTCACTTGCAAAATTTGTGGTCATTATATGGTCGCAAGGAGGGGTTCATTAGGAAACTTCTTTCTCGGTTGTACAAACTTTCCCGAATGTAAGGGAACAAAACAAATTGAAGAAATTAAAGATTTTGAAATATGAAAGAAAAACTAAATTCTTTACAGGAATTAAATAAAGTAAAATCTGTAAAACAGGAAGATGTTTACGTAAGTAAAATGTATAAATGGAGGAGTGTTATTTCTCGTAAAAATAAAAAATGGTTTGATTCAAAACCTAACGTAAATAACATTGATTTAGAAAAATCAGATGCTAACATTTATAAGACTATAAAAACTCTTTTTGAGGATGACAAAACGAGAAATTTTATGATTCATCTCGCTACTAACTTTTTACCTCTAAATAATCCAAGTCAATGCCCTATTCTTCCTACTGAAAAATATTTTTGTAAACTTTCGGGAGATGAATTAACTGATATGATGAGGATTAAAACAGGCGATAGAAATAAGGCTATGGGTTATGTAGGTCTTAAATCTAATGTTATTTTATCTGCTGATGCTATTCGTGAACTATACAGATATGTTTATTACAACATAATCAATTTTGATTCTAAAATAGGTCATATTTGCAATCACGCATTTGATGATATAAGACTTGAAGAAACAAGTCAAGAAGCAAAAAAATAAAATATACTTATTTATAAGTGTTATATTTGATTCCCCGATTACGAAGTTATGGCAGACAATAAACCGAAGAAGAAAAAAAAGAAAGTTGGCAGACCTAAAAAAAGAGGTCGCAAACCTCTTAAAAGGAATTCCACCAAAAGTAAACTTTTAAGTCCAAATAGTTCCAAAAAAGGTTTTGGTTCTGCTCTTACATATAACAAGGTTCGTAAATTAATTTGGGAAAATCATAAACAGGATTTTGCTTCATACAAAGATTTTATTTCATCCAAATTAGATGAGAATGGAAATAAGATTAAAGGCTCTTCTATTACATCAAGGGTTTATGCTGAATGTAAGACACAGGATTGTTTAGATTCTGATGTACTTAACATATACGAGCAATTAAATCAAAAAAGAGGAGAAGTTCCTCAATTACCACAAGGACACTTTAAAGAACCATTTTATTATTGGACTTTAATATCAGAAGATTGGTGGAGTTCTTTTCCTTTTGAAGTTTGGGTTTATTCTCCGATGCTTTTAAAAAATCCCGATTCATTTTTAGGTTATTTAGGAGAAAATAGATTTGTTGATGAGAACGATGAAGAAGTATCTAAAAAAGAATATGAGGACTATTTAAAGAAAAAAGACCCTAAAAATAAAATTAGATTTATTGATGGTTATAAAAATAGATTTCAACCATTTGTAGATGAATGTAATAAAATTCAAGTAGAATATCCCGATAAAGATAACTACGTTGCTTATTGGAGGTTTATAGGTACAGATGAAAATCCTAATGAAGTATATTGGAGTGAAGAAAGAAATCGTTGGGAAATAAGGATTATTATCTGTAATTCTTTTGGAGATGAAGAGGATTTTGGTTTTTCTCCCGAAGATGGAGATGGAATTGATGTTGATAAACTACCAACAAAAGATGAGATTCCCACTAAATTAACGGAAGAAGATATAAAAAAAATAAATGATGCTGATGCTGAAATAAAACTTTTAGAACAAAGAGAAAAAACTGCAAAAGCAGAGAAAGAAACTCTTGAACAAAAAGAAAAAACTGCAAAAGCAGAAAAAGATATTATTGAAGCAAAAGCGAAAGCAGAAAAAGATATAATTGAAGCAAAATCAAAAGCAGATAAAGAAAGAGTTGATAGAATTATTGAGTTGACTAAACTTGGTTACACTAAAAAAGAAATCAATAAATTATTAGGTCTATAATAACAATAAAACGAGCCAATTATGTTAGAATATAGTCGCCAAGATTTAGATGTTTTAAGAAACAATCTAATCAAAAAAAGAATGTCTTTTAAAATAGTTTATAAGCGTTCAGAAGTTACTTTTATTAGAAATGGAAAAGATATTGCTTGTCTTAATAGAGTGAATAGATTTGGAATATCGAGAGATGCTTTAGGTCTTTTTTCTAACGTAAAAAAAAGTATTACAAAATTTATTACTAATAACATTAATAATTTAGAGGAAGTTCCTAATATTTATCCATCAAAATATTCTAACAGATATTTATATAACGAATTATCTGATGGGCAAGAATTTTACCTTATAGATGTAAAGCATTGCTATTGGAGAATTGCATTTTTAAAAGGTTATATCGACAAAAAACTATACGAATCTGTAATAGAACATAAAGACCCTACTTTTAAGTTGTGGAGAAATATGTCTTTATCCTGCATAATTGCTCCGAAAAAAGTTCAGATATTTAAAAACGGAAAAGAATATCCTCCAATAGAAGAAGATATGACTTTATACAAACAGGTTTACTCAAACATTCGTTTTACGGCTTGGAATATATTTGGTAAAATCTGCGATAAAATAGGCAAAGATTATGTAATAGGTTATAATACAGATGGTATTATGGTGTTTGATAACGATGTATCTAAAGTTACTTCTACACTCGCAAGAAACAAACTACAATACACTACAAAAAAGTGTTTCAAACATTCTCATAACGAATATATAACAGAAAAGGGCAAAATCTATAAAGTTTAATTTTGCTATATTTGTTACTCATTTTACAGAGTATGGCAAATTTAGATTTAAAAAGATTAAAAGCGTATGGAGATGCGTTTATTCATAAATTGATACTGAATAGTAACGCAAGTTCTACTCAATTTATGCAAATACTGATTGAATTATCAAAAGAAAATATAGCATCAATTAATATTCAAGATTATGAATATTATCAACCCGAAAACATAAGGTTTTTAGATGTTAAAAATGCTAATGGTTCTGACACATTCTCGGTTTCTTTTTATGGTTCTATTATATCTGAAAATGGTTTTGAAGTTCCTTATATTGATTCAAGTTCTTCATCAAAAAAGTTTGAATCAAA
>JBEICW010000288.1:0-4805 GCA_040383785.1 Ignavibacteria bacterium
AATTAAAGTTACAAATCCAACAGGTAGAGATATAACTTTTGATTTGGTATCAGATAATATACAATATACAATAGTAACTCCTAATCCTGCTACTGGAATTATTTTGCCAAAGAGTAGTTTTATTGATATAACAGTAAGATTTAGCCCAATACAAGGAGAACCAGCAAATGGCAAATTAAATGTTACAACTTCAAATAGTTGTAATTATACTACTGCATTTAACCTTATTGGTGACCCTAAATTTGCCTCTGCAGATTTGATAGTAGATGAAGATTATAAAGGTTTGATTGGTGATTTAATTACAATTCCTGTAAAATTAAGAAATAAAGATCAAGTTCAATCTTCAGGTGCTAAAACAATTCAATTAGGTTTAGAATTAGATGCTAATCTATTAGAACCAACTGGTACAACCCCAATTGGCACAATTAATGGGAATAAGAGAAGAATTGTGATTACTATGAATTTAGATGGTACAAATAGTGACCAAGATTATCCTTTAGACTTTTTAATTAAAGATGCTGGTGCAGCTATTACTGAAACTAATATAGAATTTTACAATCCACCAATAGTAGATAATGATGCAATTGCAATTACAACATATAATGGTAAATTTACTTTAGTTATTGGAAAAGCAGAATCAAAAATCTTTGAAAAAGAAGCAAGACCAGGCGAAGTAATTGATTTTCCAATTTATATAAGAGATAAAGACAAATACTTACAGAATTTTCATAAAGGTATTAAAACATATCTAATATACAATGCTACTGTTTTAGAGCCAATTGGATTAACTCCATCGATAGTTAATGGTGATCAGTCCAAAGGACAAATTGAAATAACTCAATTAATGAATTTTACAGAAGTTAGAAAAAATGGTAATGGAAGTTTACTTGCACCAGAAACAGACGATGTATTATTAACAACAGTAAAATTTAGAGCAATGCTGGGTAACGAAGTTGTTTCCAAAATATTTATTGTAAATTCAACAACAATTGAAGGTAAAATTGAAATTTCGCCAGATTCTACAAACTTTAGTTTATTAGGTGTTTGTTCAGATTTAGATGGTTCAGTTAGATTGATTAATCCATTTTTGACACCTGCAAGTATTGATATTAGTCCTAATCCTGCTTATACTGCTATTAAAGTAAAAGTAACGGCATTAGAGCCTGGCTATCATACAATTAAAGTTTATGATTTGGTAGGACACTTAGTTGGCGAATTATTGTCTAAAAATATTGCGGCTGGCGATTATGAATTTATGTTAGACAATACTAATTTAGATGCTGGTAATTATATGGTGATTTTTGATACACCAACACAATCATTTACTAAAACTATTAATGTTGTAAAATAAATTATTAATCGAAATAACTTAATTAATATTAAATTATTATCATAAAATATTCTCAAAATAAAGACTGTCATTATAAATGGCAGTCTTTAATTTTTATAAGTAAATTTATTTTTTGAAAAAATATAAATAAATATCTTAAACTTTAATACAAAAAACTCAAAATGGTAAAATCAATAGTATTATTAAGTGGTGGAATGGACTCGGCTGTTACATTAGCTATAGCCAAAAACGAAAGTGATGAGATATTCGCTTTACATCTAAATTATGGTCAAAAAACTCAAGATAAAGAGTTGAAATCGTATTTAGATTTGTGTGATTATTATTCAATCAAAAATAGACTAATTGTGGACATAAAATATCTTTTGAATATCGGTGGTTCTAGTTTGACGGATACAAATATGGAAGTACAAAAAGCGAATTTAGAAAGCCATTCTGTACCAAACTCTTATGTACCATTTAGAAATGCGAATATATTAACTATTGCAACAAGTTGGGCAGAAGTCATAAATGCTCAAAATATCTATATAGGAGCCGTACAAGAAGATGGAAGCGGCTATCCTGATACAAGGGGGGAATTTTTTAAATCATTCGAAGAAACGGCTAATTTAGGCACAAAACCAGAAACTTCAATTTCTATCAAAACTCCGATAATAAAATTAACAAAAAAGGAAATAATTCAAAAAGGTATTGAACTGAATGTCCCATTGGAATTGACTTATAGTTGTTATAAAAGCAATGATGTTGCTTGTGGTGAGTGTGATTCGTGTGCTTATAGATTACGCGGCTTTAGAATGGCTGGAATAGAAGACCCAATTGTTTATAAAAGCAGACCAAAATATTGAAATTGGGTATAATATTGAAACCTTCAATAAATTATTTAACAAATATACTTTAAACTTTATTTTTTTTGATTAGCAACAATAACTAAAAATTAAATTATAGTTTGATTATATGTATAACCTAAATTACCTAAATTTGCTGTTGATATATTCGAAGTATTGCTAAAAATTAAATAAATCTTTATAAATGATTTAACTTTATAGAAAAAAATCTAAAGTTTTAAAAGAATTGGGTAAATTGAAAAACTCATTGCTATTGAAAAAAACAAGAGATTATTAATCAATAATAATTTCTCTACCTTCGCGAGCTGATTTGTAAAAAGCATCCATCACTTTCATTGTCAACACCGCTTCTTCTGTTGTAGAAATAATTTGATAATCATGTTGCAACGAATTGATAAAATGTTTTAATTCAACTTCAAATGATTTTGTGTATGCAGTTAAGTTTGATAATTTATCTGGTTGCACTTGTGGTTTTAGAATATCCCCATCACTTTTAAATAATTGCAAAGGATTTACCTGAGCGCTACCATTACGACCATAAATATTAAAGTAATAATTAGTTTGATAAGAATAAATCGCCCAAGCACATTCTATTACCCCAACGCTTCCGTTTTGGAAGTTTATTGTTGCTACTGCCAAATCTTCAACTTTTTCTAATACTCTATTATACATACTTGCGTGTACCGAATGGACATCAGCAAAATTATACATCCAAAGCATAGAATCAACCAATGGTAAACCTAAATCCATAAATACTCCACCACCAGATTTTTCAGCTTCATTTTCCATTGCTGCTTATTTTTCTTTTGAAGCCAACCAGTTTTTATATACATCACATCTCCCAAATCGCCATTTTGAACATAGTTTTTAAGCATTCTAGCATCATATCTAAATCTATGATTCATACCTACCATTACTTTTACATTATGTTCTATACTTGCATTGTGAATTTCTAATGCTTCTTCGTAAGATGGTGCAAGAGGTTTTTCGATAAATACTGCTTTTCCAGCTTTGATTGCCTTTAAAGCCATTTCTTTGTGGAGTGTATTTGGTGTGCAGATAACAACTGCATCTAAGATTTCAATTGCTAACATATCATCTATATCATTACAAATAAATTTTATATCAAACTTCTCAGCAATTATTTTAGCATTGCTTTTTACTCTATCGGCAATTGCTAAAAGTTTTACATTATTTATATTTCTTAATATTGGTAAATGAAAATTTTGTGCTATTTCGCCAGCTCCAATTATTCCAATTCTAATTTCTTTCATTTTAAATCCTTCTCAAGTGTTCAAATCTTTAAGAAAAGTTTGAATATTTATTTATTAATAATTTAAAAGCATTAAGAAAAAATCGTACCAAACAAGTAATAATTTTACTTCAATTGAAATTTATATATTAATTATTTTTGCATACTAAACTTTTAACTTTATATATATAAAAGATAATTATTTATTAGTAAGTTTACTGGGGATTTGTAATGAATGTTTATTCCAAATGATCAATTATATTTTTACTATTTATGTTTAATAGCAAAAGGTATACAAGAAGTTTTTGACAAAGATTCTAATGAATTTAGAATTAGATGCACTGTATACGTGGTCAAGAGCTAAGAGAAAAAGTTATTCCCGATGTTTAGCCAATTGGTTGGTTAATTGGTTGGTTGTATGCTGTTAATATAGATGCTAAGAAGTTTTATAATCAAATTGAAGTAAAACAATACTCTGGACAGTCTTTAATGTCTGATTTATTCATCAAAGGTGGAATTAGATGGATTGTTATAGGAAGTGTTATGTATTGCAAATATGATTTAAAGGACTAATTAATTCCCGCTCTAAATGAATTAATAAGACTTGTCATTCCAAGAAGAGATAATACTCAAAGTTATATTAATTTTGAGGAATCTATTTAAAAAATTTACTTGTCTAATTTCACAGCACAAGTAGAAATTCCGAATATAGTATAAAGTGGGCAAAAGCCAGTTGCAATAGTAAAACCAAAAATCACTGCTACTGCAATTGCTACATACCCTAAAACACCAGTAAAAACTCCACCAAAATATAATCCCAAAGCTGCTAATACTACCACAACTCTGATGATTTTGTCGATATTACCCATATTTACTTTCATAATACAAACCTAAATTTAATTTATTAAAAAGATTATTTAGTTTATTTGACTAATATTTTCTTTTATATTATATTTGCTAATACAAATATAATACGAAAATTAATAATTACAATGAAAACGCATTATCTAGTTTGAAAATATGTAAATTAATCAATTTCTATATTCAAATGTGTTTTAAACATTGAATTAAAACTATTTATACATCAATCTATTTATCAAAATAATTTCTTCTAATAATATACTTAGTTCAGATGTTGTAAAACTACTTTGGGTTAATTTCATTTCTACTTTGCCATTCTTAATTTCAAAATCAATTAAGTTATTGTGAACTAATTCTTTTGAAATTTCAGTTTTAATGATTTTAGGTGCATATGTTGGTTTTTTGTCTTTAGTTTCTTTATGTTCAGAATCTTTTTGTTCAAAAAATAAATCGTCATTTTTGAGAAATTTATTTTCATTTTCATAATATTCATCAATCA
>JBEICW010000289.1:0-4777 GCA_040383785.1 Ignavibacteria bacterium
AAAAACAAAGCAAATGTTCTTAGTGATAACAATAAATATCTGAAGAAATTAGAAATAGGTGGATTGGGATTTTTGTATGTAATTAGTGTAAATGCCAAAGCCACAACAAATAATACTAACATTATCCAAGCAGAACCAATTAGTCCAAAACTGTAAGAAGGCATAAAATTTTAATTAATAATGATTTAATTTTAAATACAAAATATATTGAAGTGTAATAAACGATTGTTTCTATAATTAATTATTGAAAATGAAAAGTTTGTCTTTTTATATTAAACTTTATCAAATTTACTTAATAAATATTGATTTTAAACGTTTAAACAAAGTTACATTATTGTAAATTAATAAAATCTAAAAAAATTCTAAAAAAATTAAATATATCATTGAAAAAAAGCATTAGAAATAGTAAAATTCACAAAATTATTCAAAACAATCCCAAATTTTTGCACATACTGAATTTATTTAATAGCAAAAATCAGGTTAAAATTAAAGGACTTAAAGGTTCTTTGAAAGCAATTTTATTGGAGCAAATTTACTTAGAAACTAATGCCAATATTATAATTCTAACAAATGACAAAAAAGCTGCGGAAGAATTTTACAATGATTTAAAAATTAATTTAGGTGAAGATTTAATTTCACTAATTTTAAAGCCAGAAAAGCATAGAACAGTTTCAATTGAAAGTAGTTTTGATAATTTGGGCTGGATTACAAGTGGCTTAGAAAAAATAATAAAAAGTCAAAGTTTAATTACAATAACAACTAAAGAGATAATCTCTGAAAAGATACCATCAAATGATAATTTTACTTTAAATCACATTACAATTCATAAATCTCAAAGATTAGATTATACTGATTTTGTAAGAAGTTTACTACTTTCTGGATTTGATAAAGTAGATTTTGTATCAAATGAAGGCGAAATCTCTGTTAGGGGTGGAGTAATTGACATTTTTCCAATAGGATTCCAAAATCCAATTAGGGTAGAATTTTGGGGAAATGATATTGATTCAATTAGGGAATTTAATATTCTATCTCAACGAAGTATAAAATCTATGGAAAAAGTGGAGTTTTTAGCGAAAAATTTCCATAATGACAACACAGAATTAAATTCCTCAATCTTTAATTTTATTAAAGAAGATTGCATAATAGTAATTGATGAGCCGGATTTATTACATTTGTCTGAATTAGATTTTGATATTGATGATAAATTAAGTAAATTTAAGCAAATAATTTTCAATCCAGTTACCGAAGCTGATGTAAAAATCAAATCTGAAGAACAGCCAAGGTTTAGTTCTTCAATAAAAAATCTAACAAATGATTTGATTGAAAAAATAAATCTAACAAATGAAGTTGTATTATGTGCTGAAGGCGAAATTCATGTAAAAAGATTTAAGGAATTGGTTGAAGACTTTTTGGAAGGGGATTTTGCACAATTAACTAAAATAATTGAAACTTCTACAAATGACACTATAAATAGAACAAATTATAAAGAAAAGTTTTTTGAACATTCAATTTGGCTTAATCAAACATATTCAAACGGATTTTATTCATCTGATTTTAATTTAAGTGTATATACAGAACATCAAGTTTTTGATAGATTAAGATTTCAGACAAGAGTTAAAAAAGAAAAAAGTTCAGCCATTGCTCTAAAAGAAATCAAAGAACTAAAATACGGCGACTATGTAGTGCACGAAGATAAAGGTATTGCAAGATTTGAGGGCTTCAAAACAGTAAAAATAGGCGGTAGTGAACAAGATTGTATTCGTCTTGCTTTTGCCGAAGGTGATGTGCTTTATGTTAATTTGAATTATATTCAAAAAATACAAAAGTATTCTTCAGAATCAACTGCAGGAATTTATCTTTCAAAATTAGGTAGTTCTGAGTGGTCACGTAAAAAAGAACGTACTAAGAAAAAGCTAAAAGATATTGCAAGAGACCTTATTAAACTTTACGCAGCCCGTAAAATGCAAAAAGGGTTTGCATTCCATACAGATAATGTTTGGCAGAAAGAGTTTGAAGCTTCATTTACTTTTGAAGATACAATTGACCAAGCAAGGGCAACACAAGAAGTCAAAATTGATATGGAAAGCGAAGTTCCAATGGATAGACTTGTTTGTGGTGATGTTGGGTTCGGAAAAACTGAAATTGCTGTACGCGCTGCATTTAAAGCTGTTCAATCAGGCAAACAAGTTGCCGTATTAGTACCAACGACTGTCCTTGCTCAGCAGCACTATATGACTTTTAAGGATAGAATTAGCCATTATCCTGTTAATATAGAAGTAATGTCCAGATTTAGAACCCAAAAAGAGCAAACTCAGGTAGTTGAAAATCTAAAATTGGGTAGAGTTGATATTTTGATTGGAACTCATAGATTACTCAGTAAAGATATTGAATTTAAAGATTTGGGCTTATTGGTAATCGACGAAGAACAAAGATTTGGTGTTAGTGCAAAAGAAAAACTTAGACAACTAAAAGCAAGTATAGATACTCTTACTTTAACTGCAACACCAATTCCAAGAACATTAAATTTCTCGCTAATGGGTGCAAGGGATATGTCTGTGATTGAAACTCCACCAAGAAATAGACTGCCTGTAGTAACTGAAATATTAGAATGGGAAGATGAAGTAATTTCAAATGCAATATTTAATGAGATAGAAAGGGGCGGACAAATATTTTTTGTAAATGATAGAGTTGAAGATTTACCCAAAATTGAAATGCAACTCAAAATGTTACTTCCAAGATGTAAATTTGGAATAGCACACGGGCAGATGAAACCCAAAGAATTAGAAAATGTGATGCAAAAATTTATTGCTCACGATATTGATGTATTACTTACGACCAAAATTGTTGAATCAGGTTTGGATATACCAAATGCAAACACAATATTAATTAATCGTGCTTATAACTTTGGTTTAGCAGAATTATACCAATTAAGAGGAAGAGTTGGGCGTTCTAATACTCAAGCATACTGTTACCTTTTGTTAGAAAAAAATAAAAAGCTAAATAATACAGCAATTCAAAGACTACAAGCAATTGAGGAGTTTACAGACTTGGGTAGTGGTTTCCAATTAGCGCTAAAGGATATGGAAATTAGGGGCGTTGGGAATTTATTAGGTGCAGAACAAAGTGGCGAAATATATGATATTGGTTTTGAAATGTATCAAAAAATATTAGAAGAAGCAGTCCACGAACTTAAAGAGCAAGAATTTAGAAATGTATTCAAATTAGAAGCAAAATCTGTATTAGAAACTTACTTAAACGAAGAAGTTGCGATTGAAATTGGAAGTGATGCCTTATTACCTATTGCTTATATCAAAAGTGATACAGAAAGATTTGAGTATTATAAGAAATTATATTCAGTTAAAAATAACATTGAATTAAAGCAAGTTACTGAAGAATTAGAAGATAAATATGGTAAAATGCCACAAGAAGGAAATGACTTACTTTTTGCAATAAAATTAAGAATTGCAGCAATTTATACAGGATTTGAAAAAGTAATTGTAACTACTCAAAAGTTGATTTGTGAATTGCCACCAAATACCAAAAAAGATTATTATGAAGTGGTTTTTCCTGTATTATCTGACTATATCTCAAGTATTCAAAATTCAAGATTATACCAAAATAATAATAAATTATATTGGGAAGTGAAACTAACAAGCAGGGAAAATGCTACAGAAATCCTTTGGAAAATTAGAAAAACAATGGAATTGATAGATTAGTTGTTATTATAAATATTGAGAAAAAAAGACAAAATAGATGAATAAATATATTTTAGCAATAGAAACAAGTAGCAATTATTTAGGTGTTGGGTTATTTCAATTTGAGATTGATAATGACATAAATTATGGATTAAGTAATATTACCAATATTGAAAAAAAATCCATAGTAAATCATTTTATAAATAATGTTCACGATAAATACCTTGCTGCGACAGTTTCTGAAATTTTAGAAATTAATAGTTTACAAGTAAGTGATTTAAATGCTGTAGCTGTATCATCGGGACCTGGTTCATTTACTGGGCTTAGAATAGGTGTATCTTTTGCAAAAGCATTATGTTTTGAAGATGGAGTTACTCCATCACCAAAATTAATATCTGTGTCAACATTAAAAGTGTTAGTATATGAGTTTATCAAACTTTATTATAAAATTATTCATTTTGAAAATAAAACAATTCAAGTTTTTTTGAAATCACATAAAAACATTTATTATACTCAAAAGTTTAAAATTGAAGCGTCTGACATAAATTATAATATTATAGAATTTGGTGAAATAGAGTTATTAGAAGTTTTACATAAATACGAGCAAGTGGAAATTGATTTTATTATTTCTAATTCTATAGATTTATTAGAATTAGTAGATAATTTAGAAATTGTAAATCTAAATATTGATTCAGTCGCAATGCTCGGAATTGAAAAATACTGTGTGTCTAATTTTGAAGATGCAGGTAGTTTTGTTCCTCAATATTCACAAGATTTTCAAATTAAAGTAGTTTAATATAATTTTCAATATATAAATCAAAATAATTATACAAAAAAATGACAGAATACAAAGCCGAATTAATGCTTTTACTAATGACAATGATTTGGGGTGCAACATTCCTTTTCACTCAATTTGGCTTAAATGATTGTTCTCCTTTTTTATATATAATAATTAGATTCACCATTGCAGCTGGGTTAAGTTTCTTGTTTTTTGGTAAAAAAGTATTACAAGCAAGTAAAAAAACAATTTTGCAATCAAGTTTATTAGGTTTTTTCTTTGGAGTTGGTTTTATACTTCAAAC
>JBEICW010000290.1:0-4775 GCA_040383785.1 Ignavibacteria bacterium
ACTTGCGAACTAATATTTAGACAAAAATTATTCCAAAAAGGTTTAATCATCTTTAATTATTTTTTAATTTAAAGCTAAAACTCATAAATATTTATTTAAAATATTAGTAAAATTATAAATAATGACATAATGTCGCAAAATATACAAATATTGTCAAAATAATATTTAGTAATTGCAACAAAAGTATTTCATAATCGTAAATATATAATGTAAATTATAAATTAGCTTAAAAAATAAAAAAAAAATTAATGGGACAAATTTTAGATAGAATATTTAATATAGACAAAACCTACTTCAATGAAGCTGGTAATGGAAATAGTTTCCAAAATATATTAAATCAAGAAGATGAAGAGTTAAAAAGAATTATTGATGAATTAAATAATAATAATGAAAATAAAAGTGGTAGTTCATCAAATAAACAAAATCAATCTTATAATAATCAATCTAACAGTAATAGTAACAGTAATAGTAATAAAAGATACAAAACGCAAGATAATAAATCACAAACTAATTATACACAAAATAATAGCTCACAAAAGAATAATACAAGAACTCAAATTCCAAAAAATGTTATTGATGCTTTGAATTTATTAGAGTTAAATCAAAATTCAAATATTGAACAAATAGGGGTTGAGCAAATTAAGAAACAATATAAAAAAATGATTGCTTTAAATCATCCAGATAGATTTCAGAATAAATCTGAAATAGAAAAAAAATCTTATGAAGTGAAAGCTTCACAAATCAATAACGCTTATAATGTTCTAAAAAATCATTATAATTTTTAATTAAAACAATTCCTATAAAAATAACTTTTATAAAAAATCTATTTAATTTAATATAAAAAACAATATGAATTTATTTAACAAACAAAGTTTACTGACAATTGGAAGTATTTTGATTGTATCATTGGGACTTGCATTACTCAATAATTATTTGAGTAAAAAGCCATTGCCATATACTCCCCAACCTATTGAAACTATTAGTGATGATGATTTATTTGGCGATTTGGAGAGCGAAAATACAATTAAAACGCAAAAAAATATCGACAGTACTATATCAATTTCTCAAAATACAGCGATACTGAATCAAGATTCCATCAAAAAAATCAATAAAAGAATTGCCGATAGTCTTGCAAAACTTAAAAAAGATATTGAATTAGGTAAAGTTAATTTAAATAATGATGGTAATAAAGATGCTGCCCAAAGTAATATTGAAAAAACAGTAACTTATGAGCAGGTAAAAAAACTACTGAATAATCCCAATTTTTACTTTATAGATGCACGCAGTGCCGAAGATTACGCAAAGGGTAAAATCGGCAATTCTATCAACATTTTCCCTTATGATGAGGAATCAGTTTATTTTCCTAAAATATTATCACTGCCAAGAGATAAAAAGTTTATCATATATTGTACTGGTGGTAATTGTGATTTGAGTCATCATTTAGCAGAAGATATGATTAATTTTAACTTTACAAATATATTTATCTATCTATACAGGTGGTTGGGAAGAGTGGGAATTGAAGAATAAATAATGTTAAATGTTAAGATACTACTTAATAGTTAAAAATATTTTTAAACACAAGCAAATCAAAAGAAAAGTTAATTTCAAATGGAAAATCATTTATATAGTTTAGTTCAAAAAAAATACAACATAATTGGCGAATCGCAATTAATCAAAGATGCTGTAGAAAAATTAGTACAAGCCGCACCAACAGATTTAACTGTTTTAATCACTGGCGAGACAGGCACGGGCAAAGATGTTTTTGCAAATGCAATTCACGGATTATCAAATCGAAAGAAAAATCATTTCGTAAGTGTAAATTGTGGGGCAATTCCGGAAACCTTACTTGAGTCAGAACTTTTTGGTAGTGAAAAAGGGGCATTTACTGGCTCTGTAGAGCAAAGAAAAGGATTTTTTGAAGTAGCACACAAAGGAACAATCTTTTTAGACGAAATAGGTGAAATGCCTATTAGTACACAAGTTAAATTACTTAGAATTTTAGAAAGTGGTGAATTTTCGCGATTAGGTTCTTCAATTGTCCATAAAATTGATGTTAGAATAATTGCAGCAACAAATAGAGATTTGCAAGACGAAGTAAGAAAGGGAAATTTTAGACAAGATTTGTATTTTAGATTAAATTCTGTTACTATTTATTTGCCAGCACTTAGAAATCATATTGATGATATTCCGGTATTGTTTTTCTTTTTTGCACAAAGGTTGTATGAAAAATTACAATTAAGTTTTGAAGGTATTTCTGATGATGCAATAGAGATATTGAAAAATCAAACTTGGGAAGGTAATATCAGAGAACTCAAAAATTTCATTGAGACTATGATTACTCTCGAAAAAAAATCATATATCACAGCGGATATGATTAGAAAATATACAAAACCGATGCTTCCTCCACATATAAATTATGATACAAATACATCTTTAGCAATTGCAAAAATTGAACATAAAGATGATAATTTTAGAAAGGAAATGGGGTTGATTTTTCGAACTTTACTTGAATTGCAAAGTGATGTGCTGGAGATAAAACATAGTATTAATGAATTAAAAACTAATGTAGAAGATGTGAAATTTGACTTGAAAACTAATCAACTTACTCAAGTGTTAGACACTGCCCCAGCGAGTTATGATGAACTTCTAACAGAAAATACAATTGAAGATTTGGAAAGAATGATGATAGAAAAATCTCTTATCAAATACAAACATAACAAAAGAACAATTGCAAAGGTATTGGGGATTTCGGAAAGAACTCTTTACAGAAAAATTCAAGATTTGGGATTGGAATAATTCCAAAAAGTAAAAAATCAATTACTTTTCTTACTAACTACTTTTCTTACTAACTACTTTTCTTAATGCGATTATTATACACAACATTACAAAATTCAAAGAATTTATCAGTTTGAGTTTTGTAGTCATACTTGTTTTTTACATCTTCGAGTGCATTTTCGGATAATTTTTTCATAAGTTCTGGACTTTTGTATAATAGTTTTAGTTTGCGAGAAGCTTCCATAAAATCTTCGCGACTAAATAATAACCCATTGTAATTATCTTTAATAATCTCTGGAATACCGCCACTATTTGTAGCTAAAACAGGTAATCCAGATGCAAGTGCCTCAATATTAACTAATCCAAAAGTTTCTGAGCGAGAACTCATTATAAATACATCAAATGCATTCATAAGTTCTGCTACATTTTCTGTAAAATCGAGGAAAATTATGCGTTTGTCAAAATCTGGTTCAGTTTTGCTAATTTCGGAAATTACTTTATCAATTTCTTGTTTATATGACTGCTCGCCAACCATTCCACAAATTACAAGCACAGAATTTTCAATATTTGCTTCTTTAAGTGCTTTTATTGCAGTAATTTGATCTTTATGCTTTTCAATTCTGGAAATATAGCCAATAATAAATGTATCTTCTGGCAAATTAAAAATTTTTCTACATTCTATTTTATTGAAATTATCAGGGTGGAATTTCTCTAAATTTGTACCGAGTGCAATATTTGTGATTTTTTCAGGTTTGATGATAGTTGTTTCAATCAAATCTTGGATCATAATTTTTGTAACAGTAATTGCCCCATCAATATTTTTATATATCAAATTACGAAAAAAATCTTTTTTATCAATTTTGCTTTGCATGTGTTGATAAAATACAATAGCTAATTTTTTGTTGTGAAGTTTTTTATATAAAAATCTTGACATCAGGGCCAAACTAAGCATTTTTGATTGAGATACAATACAAATATCAATATTATTTCGATTGAAAATTTTAACTAATCTAAATGCAGAAAAAATATCAATATAATCTAAATTTATATTTATTAATTGATATTTTTGTTTAGTACTTTTGAGTTTTTCGTTTAATTTAGTATTGGGGCTAACAACCAATAAGGACTTATGTCCATATTCGGCACAGTCTTCGCAACGTTTTAGAGTTTGTAATTCTAAACCACCAAAACCTTCAGATGGCAAAAAAAAACAATAATTTAAACTACTCAATCCTGTAAGTTTATTATTAGTTTTTATATTTTCTGCTTGTTTATTCAATTAAGATATTTTTTATCTAAAAATCTAAATATTGTTAATTTTAACAATATTAATTAATTCAATTTTAATTTAAAACAATTCAAATCAATTAGCTGTAACTACCAAATAAATTGGACCAATATACTTTTTACCTTTTGCTGCTTTTTCTATGGGCGGTTGGATATTTGGGTCAGTAACTTCAAGCCCTTTTATTTGTAATCTCATTTCAGGAATACCAGCAGTAACAAAATAATCTTTAATAGCTTGAGACCTTTCTTGGGTAAGAATTTTATTAAAACCTCTATCAACATTATTGTCAGCATAAGCAACTATTTCAAATCTTGCACGTGGATTTTTTTTTAATACACTCAAATAATCTTCAAAAATATAATCGGAACCATTTCTAAGTTTAGATTTACATTTATCAAAAGGTACGACCTTTACTAAAATAGGATTGCCAATTTCCATTGGTTGAATTACAAAGTCTTTAGATAATTCAACATATTGCCCTGTATTTGGTGTAATAAATTCTGCTTCTTGCTCAAAGAAACCTTTACCTTCAATAACAATATTGTAATTTGAGTTAGGTTTTAGTCCAGTCAAAAAATATGTAAACCCGCCACCAGTTTCGGTAGTATTTGTAGAGGCAACTTTTTTACCTTCTTTATCTAATATAGTTACTTTTACTTTGGGTGCAACTTTTTCATTAGATGAAATTACTTTACCAGTAAAATACGGGAGC
>JBEICW010000291.1:0-4770 GCA_040383785.1 Ignavibacteria bacterium
ACACCAGTCTGATTATACTCAGCACTCATTTAACACCTTTATTATATTAATTTATTTTAATTTCTTTTTATTATTATTATTATTTACTTCTACTATAAACAGCAGTACCATCAGAAAAACCACCAACCTTTGTATATGGGTCACTAATAGTTGCATATACCTTTTCAATCTCACTATATTTTTTTGTTATGTAAGATGACACAACCTTAGGACATTCACTATAATCACTATCATCATAAGTGTTATATAAATCATCCTCAACAATAACTTTAAAATCTAAATTAGCACCAGAATAATAACCAGCATTTGCATAACAATATATTGTTACGTAATATGTGTTATCAACCTTATCATACTTACCGTAATCATTTTGTAATTTCTCAGTTACTGAAAATGATTTAGTAACGGTACCAAGTGGAATTGGAAAGTAATCTCTAGTTTGGTTTGGAACATCAACCTTTAAATCTCTTGTGAAATCAGCTACCTTTTTTAATTCATAAGCTAAATCAGATATTAACTCGTCCATGTCATATCCATATCCATCTTCATCATCCTCTCCTGGATCAGCAATAACATAATATTTACTTGCATTATCAAGTGCAAAATTATTTGTGCCTTCATTGATTTTCATTTTATTATATTTATACATCACATACACCAAAATTATTATACTTCTATTTATATATAATTATATACAAAAATTATTTTTTAACTAATTATTTTTTATTTTATTAGAAATAAACACCTCATACCATTTTGAATAAACAGTATATTCAAGTGGGTCGGTTAGATATTCAGATAGTCCTCTAAAAGTTTCATTATGTTTAGTTATTGTTCTCATATTAGTATCATAGACACCTGGTATCAATGTTTTATCATTATAAGTGTCATACATATTACCGGTTAATTTCCATTGTATTTCAACTAATTTATACAAAAATGAATCAATACTATTTTTATTTAATGTTTGTGTATTCTCATATTGCTTTCTATCTAATTCTAATATACCCCAATTCTTATCATTAACTTTTCTAATGAAATATCTAGTCCAACTATCACCGGACTTAAAGTCACTCAATTCAGGTGATATAATCTTAGCTACAGGTGATGTATATCTCTTAGGGTTAAACGTTGATAATTTAGAAAAGTTATTATACTTAATGTTTTGTCTTATTATAATCTCATCATAGGGTATCAACTTAACACTAAGACTGTCATTATAATCATACAATGAAAATACTTCACCATTTGTATATCTATGATAATATCCTATATACTCAGAATACTCGGTTGTCATTAACTCTTTACCATTAGTTAATAAACCTTTCTCAATCGAGGACTCTGGGTAATATGACCTTAATCTTTTGTTTGCCATAGTATAATATTAACCTATTATTTTGCCATCCAACTTCATCATAAATGTTTTTAAATCATCATAAAAACTAAGTGATGATTTTTTATAACTAGCTTGACTTTCATCTGATGTCTTATTGGTATGTTGGTGGTTCCAGCATAAATTATTTTGAACATTAAAACCAAAGAACTTTAATACTTGTCTTTGTGTATCTAATATATCATTACCATTAAAGTTATGACCTATTATTACAATACCGGCTTTAACATTTTTTAATATATTATCTTCGCCTAATGTTGCGTGTCTATTCTCCAACCAAGTTAATCTTTCAATTAATTTTTGATATATTGAATTGGTTTGGCCCCACCTAACGGATGTGAAAAATATAACCAATTGGCTATCAATTAATGAATTAACTACCTTATATAACTCATCATCTTTATTATTAACTGATGCCCAACATCTATGTATGTTGTGTGGATTTTTCTTTTCATCTTTCATTAATGCTTCTTTAACACCACAATTGTTACCCTTAAAGGTTGATACGTTACCTTCACAAACATGAATTTTTAATTTGCTAATATCAATTATTTCAATTTTAGGCCCACTAACGTATTTCTTTATTAATTTAGCAATTATAGATGATTTAGGTATATCATTATTATCACCTTTCCATCTATTTGATGTTGTAATAAATGTTACTTTCTTAATATTATTATCAGTATTATTAATATAATTAATTGTATTACTAATATTACTAAACAAACTTTCATCATTCAAAAACATATATTATCCTCTATTTTAAAATAAACTACGTATCAAACCTAACAATAAAATTTAATGGTGCGTTTTCAATCTTTGGTATCGGTGATGATAATTTAGCTACAGCTAATAATTGATAATCATCATCATACAATCCTATTGTTGTAATAAATGGATTAAATGCACTACCGGTAACAAAACCTTTTGGTATATCACTTGTTATTTTATTATTAACTCTAATAGTAGGGTTTAAAGTTAAATTAAATTCATCTTGTCTAATTTTACAAACCATCTCGTGTTCATATATTGTTTGAGTTGAGTTGAATTGTAATGAAAAACCGGACTCTAACTCATTATATAAACTACTGGAATAATTTTGCGAACCAGATGAACCTAATAATACATTTGTGTATCTTGGTCTATAATCACTGATAACAATATTACCTGATTTATAAAATACATTACCAACAATATTATTTTGATATGCACTACCGGTGATGTAATCATTATCATATAAATAAGATACTTCGGTATCACTTAATGGTTTATTATACATTCTAAATTCATCTATACTACCGGTTAGAATATATCTATTTATACCCTCACTACCAATAAAGTAATCAGAATTATTTGTTGTTGTATATACAACCGGGTCAGTCTTAACAACATCTAAACTATTGTCAATATATAATTTTAAATTACTACCAGATTTACTAAATACAATATGGTGAAATGTATTGTCATTCAAATTAATTGATGATGTTAATAATTGATAATTCAATCCATCATTACGCTCAAAGAATAATTTACCATTATTAGAACCAGTATTATATACCGATATGTTTATAGGATAACTATCATCATTCAAATCAACATACTCTCGTGTTTGTTTTTTTGTAAATGAATTTTGTGTCATCTTATAACCTTCACGTTTCTTACTGAATATCGTGTTATAGTTAGATGTATATATTGATTGTGAAACAGGTAACTTAATCCAGAATGATAATGAAAAATCATCATCTTTATCGGTTGTATTCCAAATTTCATCATTGCTAAATGATAAATAATTGGTTGTATCTAAATGAAATGAATTACCCGTTGATGATGTAATCAATCCAGTAGTATTAATACCTGATGCTTGTCTATAATTAACAACTGATAAGCTTCTATTATAGATTGAACCATCGGATATAATTCTATGTTTCTTATCATATATCTCATTGAAGCCAATATATAATTTCAAATTCTTCTTATCAATTATACTAGATGTAAGTAATTGCGTATCAACTATGTTACCGAAGGTATCATCAACTAATGAAATTGGATAATATGATGAAAAATCATTTATCTTAACCGAACCACGTTTTATTCCCTCACCAAATGTTAAGGTTGGTATATTAATAAAACTAGCACTTGTATATAATTTTAATTTTTGATGTTTTGAATATATACTATTATAGTCAATTGCATATTGTTTGTAAAAGTTATGCTCGATACTAGACCATAATATTGTTTTATCAGTATATGGTCTATCTATATTCGGTTGTGGTGTGTATTTCGATGATGAATATGGTATAATGCCATTACGGTATATATCAGTTGGCTTTAAAGCTTGATATAAACCAATCTTATTGTATTTACTATTGTATGTATTATGTTCAACTACCCATAACTTATATGCCTTAAATTGATTTATTGAGTAGTCATAACTATTGATACGCTTAAATACAGGTATATACGCTATGTTTTCTGACATTAATTTACTTATTTATCTAATTTATTTTCAAAATCATCAATTGATTTCTTAATTGTTTTTAATATATCTTCATATTCTTCTTTGTATTTACCGGCTACCATCATTGATACCGCACTATCAATTCTAAATATTGAACTAACTAATGTATCACACTTATCGATTAGGTCACTCAGCATTTTAATATCTTTGAATTTAATATATTTCTTTTTTATTTCTTCCCATTGCTTTTGCAATTTCTCTAACTCGACCTTAGTCTTATCTTTGTCTTGTCTTTTTAATTTAATACCAGTTTGTATTAAATCACTCATTTCGGTTGTAAATTCAATAAACGTATCTTTATGCTTATCAACCTCAAACTCACTTCTCTTATCTTTAAAAAAGTTTTTTAATGATGACATAAAACCGGAACTCTTTGTGTCCATATCCTTTATCTCATCTTCCAATATTAAATCTTTTAACTTAATCATAATTTTAATTTACCAATCTATTTTAACTTTAATATTTGTTAACAGGTCCGTTATTAATTGTTAACTCAAGTTCTGTTTTCTGTCTATCGTCCCACGAACCCATAAACTCAAATTCCCAGTCTAAATTATGTTTAGTAATAAATTTAACAAAAGTTGCTTTTACTTTATCATATAATCTATCAGGTGTGTCATATCCTGCTTCAACTGATATGAGAGAAGTTCCATCGCTGTTTTTTGTATAAAAGAGTCTACCACCCCATAATCTTTTAACTGTACGGTTGCCAATTTCCTTTTTAATGTCCATCTTAATTTTCTCAAATTCAATTAATAATAAATTTACTAATTGCTCATTGGTTTTAACAGGTGCCTCATTTAATATATTATTAATCTCTTCATTAATAATTCTTCTTAACTGTCTTTCAGTCATTTTA
>JBEICW010000292.1:0-4753 GCA_040383785.1 Ignavibacteria bacterium
ATAATAATAATAATGATAATAAATAGAATATGACTGATTAAATAACCAAATAATCAGTCATATTTATTTTAAATTGAGTTATATATATGTCAAACAAAAACCGTGATTACTACATTGATGAAATTCAAACTCTAATAAATCTATCATTAATTGATAATTTTAATTTATCTTGTTTGCGTGATGATAGAATATTCACTGATTTATGTAATCTAATTAAGTTATATGATATTACACCACCGGTAACAAACAATAAAAATAATAAAAAAAGAGATGGTAAAGCAATTGTTTTACGTTTGTTTATTAGTTCAATATCACACAATAAAAATAAAAATATATTTATATTAAGGTCACCAAAACCAACTATTGAAACTTATTTATTTGATTTGTTATTTCGCATTAATTTAATTACTGAGGTTGAATTAGTTGATATGATAAATATTGATTTGAAATACCTAACCTACTTATTCTATGATGAAGGAATATTAACACCTGAATTTATTAATGATATTAATTCAAATGTTGAAAGCACTGTTATTGGTGATACGATACAAAATGAAATATTGAATAATTATATTGATAGTATCATAACTAAATTTAGATTGAATGATATTACTTTTATTGGTATGAATGAGATTGTAATAAATTACAATAATAATACATTTAAATTTAAATCTAGTTATACAAATACAAAGAGAATTATTTTACTTATGTTTATTACTTATATTTATAAGATGTAATTTAATGGTTATATATTAAAATGATGGATAATGAAGTGAAAGAACAAATATTATATAGTAGTGAAGATTTAAATGCTGAAATTAAGTTTATGCTAATATCAGGTGATATTAATTTAAACCGTTTGGTTAAATTATTTAGTAATGAATTTACTGATAGATTTAATATTGGATTTAAATTAATTGAAAATGAAGATTACATTAAAAAGTATTTATCTAATAATGTTATTATTGATAATGATATAATGTATTTGAAAACACCAGATAAGAGTGTATGTCAATATATTAGAAGTAGTGCAAATATTGATGACTCAATGGAGTTAGATGCACCTGTAATATTATCAAGTCAAGGACAACCTAATAAACAAATAAAAAAAATACCAACTGATGTTATGCTATATAATTTTTATTGTTATACTAATGAATTAACAGTTAATAATGACTTCGCTGGATTTATAATTAGTAGTATAATTAAAACAACAGGTTTATTTGCTGGTATAATAACCAATAAGGTATTCTTAAATTTAAAATATATGGGTAGATTTATGTATAATCTACATACTAAATTTGACCACGATACATACTCTAATGTGAATTATTTAATACCTGTTTGTGATATATCAGCTAATCTATTTATGTCGTTCGGTAATATTGGAAATAATGATAATTCATTTTCTAATTGTATTGTTAGGTATTTATCACAAAGGTATAACACATCAGTTAAACCTATCTCTGAATTACACACAGAAGAGTTGCAAACAATAATACGTGAAACATTCACAGCTAAATTATTAAATTCATTAATTAGTGATATACCAATTATAACAATTAAGAATAGAAGATATATAAACTTCAGTAATTATGAATTTTATATGTTTATTAGTGAAGTAATATTTATAATAATATCAAAATTCAATCGTCTTACCATTGATTATAATGAGTTAGATGATATAATGGAAAACTTCATTATATTTAATTCCAATAGATTGGAATTTTTAAAAAAACAAAGGGGACTACCAATTCAACAATTTTAATTTTAACTATGGAGATTAAGTTAATATGCCTATGTATAGTTATAGATGTGATAAGTGTGATATACAAACAGATGAAATTAAAAAGATTAGTGATAGAGATATAATTGATTACAAACAATGTGAACACATCACTATTGATAATGAAAATAATTGTGAAATGAAAAGAGTTGTTAGTGAAGTATCAAGTCCTCAGTTTAAAGGAACTGGATTTTATGCAACAGATTATTAAAATAAATTAATAAATATATGAACATCTATAATAACATAGAAGAAGTTAAATTGGCTGGTGATATTAAACCCAATAGTATAATCAAAGGTGATTGTTTAGAAGTAATGAAATATATTTCTGATAAATCTGTTGATTCTATCATCTGTGATTTACCCTATGGAACTACTGCTTGTAAGTGGGATACTATAATTCCTTTTCAACCTTTGTGGGAACAATATAAACGAATTATAAAAGATAATGGTGCTATTGTATTATTTGGTAAAGAACCTTTTAGTTCCTTATTAAGATGTAGTAATTTGCAAATGTTTAAATATGATTGGATATGGAAGAAAGATACTAAATCAAATTTTATGCAAGCTGCAAATCAACCTTTAAACAATATTGAAATTATTAGTATATTTTCTATGGGGTATGCAAGAAATTTTAAAGATGGTAATTTGCTTAATAATAAAAAAATGATTTATAACCCACAAATGGTAGATAATAAAACTTATAAAATTCCTAAAAAATCAAAAACATCAGCTATATTTAAAATAAAAAATAAAAATGGAAAATATGAACACAAATTTAGAGATACTTCAAAAAGATACCCATTTAATATTTTAGATTTTAAAACAGATAAGACTAAGTTACACCCAACTCAAAAACCTGTTGCTCTCATAGAATATCTTATTAAAACATATTCTAATGAAAATGAATTGATTTTAGATAACACAATGGGCTCAGGAACGACTGGAGTAGCGTGTCAAAATACAAATAGAAAATTTATAGGTATAGAAAAAGATGAAACGTATTTTAACATTTCAAAAGAAAGAATAGAAGAAAAAATAAATAATTCTAAAAGAGGTTTGTTTTGAAAATAGATTATAGTGGTTATGGAACTATTTATAATGGTGATTGTTTAGAAGTAATGAAATATATTTCTGATAAAAGTATTGATGCTATAATTACAGACCCTCCTTATGGTACAACAGCTTGTAAATGGGATAGTGTAATAGATTTTGAGTTAATGTGGGAGCAATTAAATAGAATTATAAAACCAAACGGTGCAATAGTTTTGTTTGGAAGTGAACCTTTTAGTAGTGCTTTAAGAATGAGTAATATTAAAAATTATAGATATGATTGGATTTGGCATAAAAACATGGGTGGTGGATTTGCAACAGCAAAAAAAATACCAATGAAACGTCACGAAATAATAAGTGTATTTTATAAAAAATTACCAACCTATAATCCAATATTTGAGGATTATGAAGATAGCACAAAACGAAGATTTAAGAATGGTGAATTTGTTAACCGTAATGAACAATTAAAGAATAGCACAAACAAAATTAATAATGGTTTGAGTTTTGAGGGGACACAACCGATTGAAATAAATAGAGGTAAATATCCAACAAGTGTAAAATATTTTGCAAATGTTAATAATGCAAATGGTATTAGATTGCACCCAACACAAAAACCTTTACTATTAATGGAGTATCTAATAAAAACCTACACAAACGAAAACGAAACAGTTTTAGATTTTACAATGGGTAGTGGGACAACAGGAGTAGCTTGTCAAAATACAAATAGAAAGTTTATTGGTATAGAAAAAGATGAAAAGTATTTTAACATTTCAAAAGAAAGAATTGAAACCGGTTTACATTATTTAAAATTATTTGATAATTAATTTGGTTATATCAATTATTTTACTTATATTGCATATATAAAAGTTACATCATTCAATAAATAAAGTTACATCAATGTCAATAAATAAAGAAATCATTATTAATAAGCAACCTTATAATAATAGAAATGAATATAATCTAATATTAGACAATTCATTAATTACCAGAATGGATTTAGGTATAGATGATTATAAAAGGATATATTCCTTTGATAATACAAATACAATGAGATTGGTTTATGTTATAGCTGATTCATTAACAATCTATTTATATGATAATAAAATTGAATTTAATTTAGATTTATCCAATAATGCAGGTGTAACTTGGTCATTTGAATATTCTGATAATGATAATATTAAATTATGCTATTCATCACTCGATGCATTGATTATTAAATTAAATAATTATAAACACAAATAAATAAGGATTATATTTATGCCTAATTGCATATTCCTACACTTAGAAACATCTGAAAATAGAAGTGCAACATTCAAATTTAGAGAACCATTCATTAGTGATTTTCCACCACCAATTGAATTAGCCAACATAAGTAAAATTGCTGTTGGGTTTAAACCACTTGGTTCTAAACTAGATGATACTAAATATAAAGTATTTGACATTAATGATTACGTTGATGTTGTTGTATCTGATGCAGGTGATACAACATATACACCAAATGAATTTAAGATGTTATCTGAATTTTATTCATTCTTTATTAAGTTACAAGAACAAGCTAAGATAAAAGATGATAATTTCCTAATTGGTTATGATATTAAGAAATATATATTACCTAGTTTATTAAAATTGATTATAACTAAACACGATATAACAACGTATGATAAACTACCTAATTTTATTAAGACAAAACATCTAAAACCTTGGGATGAGTCCAGATTAATTGACATTAAAGATGAGAGTTCATTTGGTGGTAATCCAGTTCCATTTGATTACTTTAAGTTTTTCTATTCATTTGTTGGTACCGGTGTGTTAGATGATTTAAAATTCATTATTGAGAAATCAAAATTATAGTGTTATTTAATAAAAATAATTCGCATAAAAAAATAAAATCCATATAATTATATATATAATAAT
>JBEICW010000293.1:0-4746 GCA_040383785.1 Ignavibacteria bacterium
GGGTTAGAATTATGGATTTTCACGATTATGATGACGAATTTGTAAGAGCAATTTTTATGGGTAAGGAATCGAGTGATTATAAATATTTGGCAGAAGAAATGAGCCAAGCAGTTTTATTATTCACAAGACAATTACCTGATGATGAAGTTTTTAATTTAAAAAATAAACTTCAACATTCAGCAAAACAACTTCCAGATAATTTTGCTGATGTCTCTAAAATAGAAGAGCACTTTGCTGTGATTAGAGGTATGATTAAATTTAATAGAATTTTAGATGAGTGTAAAGATTATTTAGTAATGGCACAAAAGTTAAAATATGCAAAATCAGGAGAATTAATCAACAAAGTTGATATGGTTGGACGGATTTTAAATAATTATCTATCTAACAAGGTAGTCTCTAAAGAAATATTAAATTGATTTTGTTTGTTTACTCAGGAATATATTTACTAAGTATTGATTAAATTTGATTATTAGAAGATATAAAAAATTATCATACTTTTTATATAAATGCTAAAAGTTCAGGAAGAACAAGAAATTGCAATAAACTTGATGATGAGTTTCAATTTAAGCAATATTTCAAATTAGGATAATCTTATATGGCATTCGGTTCATTAGAAATAGGGCGCAGAGCATTAATGGCTCAAAGATTTGCAATGGATGTTACAAGTAATAACATAGCCAATGCAAATACTGCTGGATATTCAAGAAGAGAAGTTGTACTTAGTGAAAACAATCCTATGTATAACTCACCTAATTTTAATGGACAAGGCTCTGTAGTTGATAAATTAAGAACTTTTAGAGAAGATTTTTTTGATAAAGAAATTAGAAGTTCAGTCACTCGCAAAAACTCTTATGAATCCGACCAAAGTATTTTAAAAAGAATTGAAACAATACTAAATGAGCCAACAGATGATACTGTTGGAGTTAGCTTAAATGAATTCTTTAATGCTTTTGATGAATTGGCATTAAAACCAGAAAGTGAAAGTCATAGAGATAACGTATTAGGTATTGCAAGAAATCTAACCAATAAATTTAATGGCACATCACAGTCATTATTAGATTCAAGAAATCAAGTTTTAGAAAGTATAACTAATATAGTTGGTGAAGCTAATTCAATTATAGAAACAATAGCAAGTCTAAATAAAGGATTTTCTGCAAATAAATCATTGGCTGCTAATGATTCTCAGACGATGATTGACAAACGTGAATTAGAATTAGAAAAATTAGCAAAATTTGGAAATGTAAATTCAACTGTTAATCCTGATGGTACTGCAAATGTTTATTTAAATGGTATAAATGTAGTTACTGGTCAAAATGCTACAAAAATAGCTATAGATGAAAATACAAATAATATTACAGGTGAAAAAACATTAAGTATTTTTAAAGTTGATGCTGATAACAACGCTTTGAGCAAAATAAATCTTACTGGTGGTGAATTAGGTAGTTTATTACAACATTATAACGTTACTTTAGACGACAAAGACTCTTCTGGCGAATTTTCAATACATTCACAATTAAATTTATTAGCAAATAAATTTGCTGAAAAAGTAAACCAGATTACAAGTATTGGATTTGGTTTGGACGATATTGAACCAACTTCACCTGCAAGAAACTTCTTTGAGTCATCAGACCCTAACGATAGTATAATTAATGCATTAAATATAAAAATTAGCAAAGATGTACTAAATCAACCTAGAAATATTCCTTTGTCTGACAAACCAAATGAACCTGGTAATAATAAAATAGCATTACAAATTGCAAGAATGAACGAAGATGTTTCGTTTTTGAATAATAACAAACCTGTCGAATTCTACAATAACTTAATTGGGAAAATTGGAATAAGATCGCGCGAAGCAGAAAATGGGTTCAAAACAAGTAATTTGGTTGCTGAGCAATTAACAAACCAAAGAGAGTCTATAATTGGAGTGAATTTAGACGAAGAAGCAGTGAATATTGTTAAATTCCAACAAGCATTCGAAGCAGCATCACGAAGTTTAAATGTAGCAAATGAATTGATAACAACAATAATTAATTTAGGTAAATAAAATATATTTTAAAAAATTTATATTTTTAGAGATAAAAACTATGAGAGTAACTTCAAAATCTGTTTATATGCCATTCCAAAGAAATTTAGAAGAGATACAATCACGTAGAAATTTAGAGCAAATGAAATTATCTACTGGTAAAGAATTTCATAGTTTATCTCAAGGACCTGAAAATATAGTTGATGCTAAAAACTTTACTAAAAAGATTGACCAAAATAAAAAATATATTGACATTGTCGATGAAACAACATTAGAATTATATGAAGTTGATGAAAAGTTAAAAAATTTCTCAGATAGAATTCAAAAAATTAGAGAAATAGCAATTGAATCAACTGCAATTGGAGTAAACCCTGGTTTATCAAGTTTGGGCTTTTGGATTAAAGGTCACATGGATGATATGATAAATGACTTAAATTCTGATTACAATGGTCATTATTTATTTTCTGGAACAAAAACTACTGGTCAATCTATAAACAATATAGAAGGTGAAAATAATAAACCTTTTGAATTAATAGTGGAAACTCCAACTATAGAAAACCCATCAGGATTTAAGGTAGTTTTCAAAGGGAATAATGAAGAAAGAATCATAAATACTGACTCAAAAAACGTAGAAAAAATAAATGTAAATGCAAATGAAATATTTACTGTAAATGGTAAAAATATTTTTGAAAGTGTAATTGATATTTATAATACTTTATCCTTTAGAAAAGATGGCGAAAGAAGAATTGAAGCTGAACCCATAGCACCTGATGAATTAAAAAAAATAAATGACTTACAGGCAGAGTTAGCAAATATTTATGATGAAGTAAATAAAGTTTCTAGTAGAAATGGAACTAAAATTAATAGATTAACTTCACTAACTGAGCAATTACAAAATGAGAACGTAAGATTACAAGATTATCGTTCGTTTAAAGAAGATGCAGATATGGTTGACGTTTCTATGAACTTAAAAAGAGAAGAAAACGCATTGAATTATACATTACAAGTTGGCGGAACATTAAATAATACAACTTTATTTGATTTTCTCCGTTAGGTTTTTTATTTTCGTAAATGAAATTTAACACAAGTATCAGTTTATTATTAGGATTTGTCGCAATCTTCGGTGCATTTTTACTTGATGGTGGCGAAATTACCTATTTATTTTTATTACCTGCAATAACAATTGTATTAGTGGGCACTATAGCTGCAGGTACTGCAGGCACAAGCTTTCAGCAGATATTAAATATACCAAAACTTATTAAAATTGCATTCTTTCCACCCGATTATGATGTTAATAAATTAATTAAAAAAATATTACAATTTTCAATAATTTCACGTAAAGAAGGTATGTTAGCCCTCGAAGATAAATTATTACAAGCAGATAATGAATTTTTACAAAAATTATTTCAGCTTTGTATAGATGGTGCCGATAAAAAAACTCTAAAGGAAGTTTTTGAGATTGAAATTAATCATATTAGCGATAGACATTACAATAATATAAGTTTTTTCAGTAAATTAGGTGGTTACTCACCTACTATGGGTATTATTGGTACTGTGATGGCACTAATTAATACTCTAGCAGCTGCAGGAGGCGAACCAGCACAATTGATAAGACATATAGCTTCGGCTTTCATAGCGACACTTTGGGGCATATTATTAGCCAATTTGATTTGGTTCCCTATCTCAGACAAACTTAAAACACTACACGAAGAAGAGATGAGCATTTATCAAGTAATGTTTGAAGGAGTTTATGGAGTTGCTTCTGGCGATACTCCTACCGTAATTCAAGCGCGTTTAGTTTCTTATTTCCCATCTTCCAAACAGGCCCAAATAAATCAAGAGCTATCTGAATACATAAGAGCATTCAACAAATAATTATTTTTAATAATGTAGAAAGTTTGCACTATTTTACCGTTTTTTCGCAAAAAACTTCACTATATTTCATGATTTTTGCATGTTTCTTCAATCTCGTAGAGATGAAATGATTATAGAAAATGGCAAACTAAAATATTTTTTTAAACTCCAGCGGGTAAAATCAACATAGCTCTATCTATTTATATATCATATGCTTATAGATAATGCAAAAGTCTATGTTTCCAAGATATGTGACGTTTTTATCATTTGTAAGTTGGTATTAAATACAGTTTCTTTGTGTAAAATATTGTTAATCTTAGATACTTAAATTATTACATTTATAAATAGTAAAATTAAAAATACCATATATCTGAAATAATTATTTTCAAATATATGGTATTTTTATATAAAAAGTCTATTTTTTAACGCTGGTGGAAATATTTAATTATCAATTATATTTCTAATACTATTAATAGTATCTAACTTTTCTAATTTTATATATTTCTGGAGCGTAGTTAAACTTTTATGTCCTGATAATAACATTATCTGTTCTAATGGTATATTTTGTCGGCTTAAATAAGTAATCCCAGTTCTTCTTGCTGTATGGGAAGAAATTTTTTCATATTTTTTGAAAGTCTCGGCTTCTACTTTTAACTTGTCTTTTGTATATATAACTACTTCATCTGTTATACCTGCGTTTTTACATACTTCTTTGATTAATTTGTTATATTTGTGTAATGCTAATTTGGGTAAAGAATAATTGTATTTTAGTAATATTTCTTTTTGTATCTTAAATAGTGGTAGCACTATACCTTGCTGAGTTTTCTTCTGTTTAATTGTTATAATTTCTTTTTCAATATCAAATTTTA
>JBEICW010000294.1:0-4706 GCA_040383785.1 Ignavibacteria bacterium
AGTGCCAGCATAGTATGAGGTGTTATATTTGCCACATTAGTTTGGAAATCTCTGTAATTTTCAAATTTAGTAGTTCCCTCTGGAAAATCACTTTTGATTTTAGCAGTGAAAATACCAGTATTATATAACATCTTACGAACAATTTCTCGATAAGTTGCATTTTCAGAAATAGTTTCAGCAATTATATCTGATGCACCAGCCAAAGCTTCTTTTACGTCTTTAACGCCAAGCTCTTCATTTATGAACTCTTTTGCTAAACTTTCCAAACTTTCAAAAGGTAAATCCTCACTATTAATTTCAGAGATTTTTAGTGCTAATGGCTCCAATCCTTTTTCTTTGGCAATTGTAGCACGAGTTCGCTTTTTAGGTTTATAAGGCAGGTACAAATCTTCTAATTGAGTTTTATTAAGGCAATTAACGATTTTATTTTTAAGTTCTTCTGTTAATTTACCTTGCTCTTCGATAGATTTTAGAATAGTTTGTTTTCTATCTTCCAATTCAGTGTAATAATCAAATTTTTCGAAAATTTCTGTAATTACAATTTCATTTAATTCGCCTGTTTGCTCTTTTCGGTATCGAGCAATAAAAGGAATAGTTCCGCCTTCTTCTCTAAGTTTTAATGTATTTTCAACTTGGAACTGTTTTAGACTAAGTTCGCCAGTAATATGCTGAGCAATATTCATAAGTATTAATTTTCTGTTTTAATTTAATAAAAAAATATTCTAAATCTCCTAAATAAAGGATTGCAAAATTACAAAATATGCAGGAATTGTAGTAAATTATTATTAATTAGTTTTGAACTATATAATTTAACTTTTTAAATGTCTTGAATTACTATACTTTGTAAGGGTTGATGGCATCAAATCATCTTCAAAGAACTGCCGAACACTTTGTGTCTGAGGACCTTTTGCACCATATGCACCCATTTTCCAATTTTTTACCAAAAAACTTCACGATATTTCACGATTTTTGCTTGTATTTTTATTTCAATGAACTTTCTTTCATCAACGGTAGGTTTAACCCTATGGTTGATTTTCGACAACAATAATTGACGCAATTACTACATATTAATTGTGCAATAAAAAGAAAAGGGTTGATGCCATCAACCCTTACAAATTCATGTTTACCATTTACCATTTACAATTGATAATTTTCTTCCTACCTATTTACCAAGAGTCTTTGGCTAGTGCTTCCTATGCTGGTTTGCAATTGGACTGTGTATGTGCCTATGGATAAATTGCTTATATCTATTTCGCTTTTGTTTGTATAATTTGGTATTGACATAATCACATTACCCAGAATATCATAAACCACCAAAACTGCAACTGCCACACCGCCCAAATCTAAAGAAACCTTCTCTGAAGATGGGTTGGGGTATATGAAGGAATTGCCATTGTTAATTTGTGTATCAACTAAATCTTCAACACTTACACCCACCTCATCTGTATAAAGAAAAATCCTATTATTTAATGCTGGATTAAATATTTTATTTCCATCTATTAGAATTGGACAAACACTCCTTGCAAAATTAAGTGTTATATAAGCAGAGTCTAATTCAACAGTATTAAAATCATTATTAGTTTTATATAATTCTTTGTTTGAACTTACAAATAGAATTGTATCTTTGCTGTAAACATTCATTGAGACAATTATATTATAATATTGGAAATGCTTTTGATAAATTAAGTCCCAATTTTTACCACCATCAACGGTTTTGAAAATATTTTGAGTTTTTCCATTATTTGTTGTCCAGTGACCATAACCTGTATTTTCATCAATAAAATCAATTTGTTGAAAATATGATGGCAATTGAGTTAATGTTTCCCAATTTTCACCACCATCTACGGTCTTCATTAAATATGTATTGGTTAGCCCATCTTTATCATAGAAATAAGTAGCATAATAAGTATTTTCATTTATAACTTCAAGCCTTGCAATACCAATTATATTATTTGTATCTTGTTTATGGCTATAAATATCAGTCCAAGTCTTTCCAAAATCTGTTGATTTATAAAGTTCTGTGAAAGTAGATACTAATATCGTATTTTTGTACTGTTTTGCATCCTGAGTTATACCAGACACTGTAAACTTCAATTGCTTTCTTTCCCAATTTTCCATATCTACAGTCCTATAAACATAACCTGAATCTAAAAATGCTAATGCCTCATTATTTTCACCTAAGAAAATAAAACTTACATACATCTTTTTAGGAAATTTTGAAAAAGAATAGTTAGAATCCTTCAAAACCATATTCCAGTTAAGTCCACCATCATAGGAGTACTTAATAAATGGATAAACAATATTCCAATTACCGCCACAAATTAATTTACTACTATTTTTGACCGTAGCACTTGTATATGAATAAGGAGTTGGATTATCTTCATTGTCAACTAAAACCCACCCATACTCTTTCGAATATAGGTGAATTGAAATTAAAAATAAAATTACAATTTGAGTTAAAAATTTAGTTTTCATTCTATTTTTCAATATTTATTAATGATTTAAAAACTTTATTATTATTATGCATAATTACCAAATTATAGTTCCCGTTATTTAAACTTCTTACATCTATAATATATGACTGAAGTAGTTTATTTTTATGCAAAATTTCTGATTTTATAATAGCCCCTAATTGATTGTAAATATTTAAAATAAAATTACCTTTTTCATCATTATTTATTGTTAAATCTATATAGGTTTTTGCAGGATTAGGTTTAATTAGGTATGCTTGATTAATAGAATTTATTTGGTTAACTTTTGAATTTAAATCAATAGAACCACTAGCAAACATTTCATCAAAACAGAATGTTTTACACCATAACATTGGTACATCACAGGTATCACTATTGGTAATATTATTATAAGTTAATTCAGGAGGTAAAATAATGCCTTGACTATTCTTACAAATTTTCAAAATCGCTAAGCAACAATCTTCAGATGGTACACATTCTCCTACATAGTCTTGGCCTGGACTATTAAAAAATACTCCAAAACAAGGTGCTTTGGAAATTCTTATATTTCCAATACAAGTTCCAGGTAACCAATCTTGATTGATTGTAAATTGTGATAACATTTGTGTTATAGCAAATGGTGTTAATATATCATATCCATTTGGCAAACAAGGGTCACAATTTTCATTGTCAAATATTATGCTATCTAATACAAAGTCAAAATAATTTGGATTGCAACTTTGTGTTTCTCTGTACCTATATTTTACTGTAATAATACAAGTAGGACAAGCAGGATCAAAAGGTACATTGACACTCATATTTATCCATGGTTCATAGTTACATTCAAAATCACATGTGGTAATTGGTATATGCTGCATTATTAGACCATTACAAGCAGGTGTACAACCTTCTGAACAATTAGTTCCCATTAAGTCAGTACTTTCAACTGTTCCTATACCTTTGTAAGATGTTGTACAAGGAGGCACCCTATCATAATGTACTGTTTTTTGTATTCTACAGCATCTATTTGGTGCATATTCACAGTCATTACCAATTGAATCTACACACTTTGCTGTAACCCAAGTAAATTGGTTTTGAGATGTTCCACAACAATTCAATAAAGAATCTCTAAATCCCTTTCTTTGAGAATTTTTAATAAATCTTTGGTTTTGAAATTTAGATACTATTGAATCTTTGTTAAAGTTCGAACAATTTACATCATCAAAAAAAATACCTGTAATATTCAAATCATATTGGTAATATTTATTTATTGGACATGAAGGATTACTAGTACTTACAGTACTTTCCCACATTCTATCGTAATAAACCACAGTAAAACAACAAAATGTGCCGCTTTCTGCAAAACATACTGTATCTAATTTTGGACCAATCCAAGCTCCTCTCCAATTATTACCCACAAATTCACAAGGAGAGGGGGTGTGTTTCTCCCAATCTATCTCTTCTTGTGAATAAGATTGATTAGTATTAAAAGACAATAAACTAATTGCCATTATAAGAAACAATAATAATTTGCTACTAAAAGCAAATTTCTTTAGAATTGTAAAAATATTTTTCATTTTATTTTTCTCTATTGTTAATAACTAAAAATTTGGTTAAAAGTTACAGAACTTAATTAATATATTTTATATTATTAGAAATTGAGTTGAGTAACTCAATTGATCTGGAGGTACTTTTTGTTTAGTATAAGTAATATAATAAAATAGCATATACACCTCAGGGCACAAAAAAGGGCATTTTTACGAATATTGCCCTACATGCAGGTATCGCCAAACACCCAATAAGCAGCAAAAACGCAAAAACACCCCAGTCTGAACTTGGGTGTCTTAGCCGTCTTTGCGTTGCTTATTTCAAAATTGGCGATTTTGCATGTAGCACGCTAAAACAAATAGACTTAATATATTTATTTTCTTATTTTATATTTATCTTAATTCGTAAAAATATATCCTTTTTAAATTTATATTTCGTTATTTACTTCAATCGTATAAATTGAATAATGCAATATACAATATTATTTTAATTATTCCAAAAAACTTTTTTCTATTGTGTCATTCCCTCTATATAAATGACTGAAAAAAGGGCAAAATATAACAGAGTTTTGAAATGTATTTTGTAAGTAGTTGGTATAGAGTGGTTTACAAGCATAATTTTTTTGTGGTGGGTAGAAAGAAAAAGAAGGGTCAATGCCATTGACCCTTACAAAGGGAAGAAATTGCCTTCGACTACGCTCAGTCAACG
>JBEICW010000295.1:0-4696 GCA_040383785.1 Ignavibacteria bacterium
AAAGAAGATATTAAAGAAATGGATGAACTCGAAAAAATAAATAAAATTTATTTAAATTAATCAATCAAAAAATAAATAATTAATTATAACAAGATGAAAAATAAAAATAAAAATATTATACTAAATATTAAACTAATAATTTGTGTTGTATGTGTATCTTTTTTAGGTTCTTGTTTTGGTGGTCCACCAAACACTATCTCAAGCAAACATTATTTATTAGAAATTGATAAATCAACTAAAAAAGTTGTGAAAGAACAAATTGATTATGATGATAGCAAGTTATTTGCTTTAAATCATCCTGATTTTAAAAATGATAAATATGAAGTTGTAATTGCAAAAAATCCTTTGTTTAAAGAAGAACAACTTTACTATTTTTACCTATTAAAAAATGATATATTACATTATTATGGCTATCCTCATCAATTTAATATGAATGAAAATGAGATTATTAGAATTGCTGGAGAATTAGCAACAGATATTCTTATTAAAGAAGAGGATATTGAAATTATTAAATAAATAATATTTTCGCTATTCCTTTTTTTATTCATAATTTCCTACATATTAGTTATTTCTACTTAAAGTTTTTATAATAAATATTAAAAATAAAAAAGGGTTACATTTTTTAATGTAACCCTTTTTTTATAAAATATAAAATCTAAATATCTTATTTTGAGTAATTTAAGATAATTGTGTTTTGTTTGTTATTGTAATTTAATACTAATAAATACACACCATTTGAAATGTTTAATTCATCAAAATTGATATTGATTTCATTTGAATTTGACTTTTTAGTTTCGCCAATTTTATTACCCATCATATCAAATAAATCAAAATTTAAACCTACTATATCAGATTTAAATTTAATTGAATAATTGTTATTACTCATTGATAAAATTGAGAAGTCGTTATTATTTTCACCTCTAACACTTTGGATTTTATCAATTTTAAATTCATAAATATCACTCCATTCGCCAGTTTCGTCAGTATTAGAAGCTCTAACTCTCCAATAATATCTTGAGTCACTTTTCAATTTTTTAGTTGAAGTTTCATATAAATAGCTATTTTTTGTTAAATTAGTTTCGTTCAAAAACATTGTTTGGGCAATAAATATTTTCTCATTTGATACTTGGAATTCATATTTTTCTGCATTTTCATCAAATTCCCAAGTGAAATTTATATTTTCATAAGGTACAGTAGATAATTCAAGTGGTGTTAATAAACTTGCTCTTGATGGCATACCTTTGGCAGTAGTAAAAGTAAATGTTTCACTCCACTCGCCAACGCCTACTTCATTAATTGCTCTTACTTTCCAATTGAATTTTTTACCACTCGGTAATCCTTGAACAAAAAATGTATTTGAATTATAATTTTCTACTTTATTTTCAAAAGTTAAGTCTTCTGAAGCAACTTGGAAATCATAAGTAACTTGGTTGCCTGTTACTTTATTCCACTCAAAAGTAACATCTTCATTAACTTTCGTAGCATTATTAGATGGAGTAGCAAGTAAAGGTTTTGTAGGCAATGCAGCAGCTTGGTTAGTTAATTTGAATTTGTATGTAAAGTTTTTAGATTGTCCATTTACAAAAACATTACTAATAGTAACATCATATTCTACTTCATCTTGCAATCCACCTGCTTTCCAAATTAAGCAATTTCCCATACTTCCATTGCCATTATTATTAAAGCTTACGTCAGATATTTGTAAATTTGTATTTCCGTTAGAAACTTTTATAGTTGCATTTGAAAAGTTCACTGATTGAAAATTGCCACCCCAGAAGTTTTTGTCTGCAATAGCACTAAAGCTCATTAGCCAATCTTTTTTGAATAAATTTATTGGGTAGTTATTTTGTGGGCAAGCAACATAATCAACAGTAGTAGTTCCGTTTACATAAGTTTGGTAATTCATAGTCATTGAAGTAACATCCCAAGATTGCATACTACCAGCTTTGGGTTTGCCATCAACTCTACCGAAAGCAAGTTTAGTTAAAAATGGATTGATAATAGATAATCTATGTCCTAAAGAAGGCGTATTATCATCAATCATCCAAGCATCAATAGATTCTTCAGAGTTGGGCAAAATACCCCCGCCACCTTGAAAATAATAAATATAAAGATTTGATTCTTCTGCACCCTTTCTACCATTTGAAGTATAGCAAGCAGAAGATGATGGTGGAGTATGAGTAATGTTTCCATTTGCTGTACAAATTAATGCCGCTTCTTGAGCATTTACATCGCCAGCTGTTTCATAAGTAACAGGAGCTAATTTATGAATTGCTCTAATATCATTAACATATTTTAGTATTTTATCTTTGATTGATTGTTTAATTGTTCCAGCAGAGCAATTAGTTATACTTGGCTGATTATCATAAATGTCAGTAATATTTTCGGCATTTAAAGATAATGTTAGAAAATTAGAAAATTGAAATGTTAGGACTATTACTAACATTTTAAAGATATGAGTAAAGTTTTTTCTCATATTTCCCCCTTTGTTTATAAATATTTTGAATTAAAGTATGTTTCTTTTTACAAATTTAAGAAAAAAATAGAATTATACTTTGAAAAATCATAAAAAGTAGTTAAATTATAAATTATTTTTATAATTAATTGATTAATATAAATAGATTTATGACTAAAGCTGATAAAAACTTCTTTTTTGCAATTTTTCTTTTAATTGTTTCCATAATATTATTCATAAATTCCTTTATTTATGGAATATTTACGATAATAGCAGCCTTTTCACATTTGATGGATTCTGACCAAATCAAAAAATATGTAAGTTCTAAAAAAAGTGAAAATGATCAAGATAAAAATATTGACTATAATAAAATTGACGATAAAATACTAACTAAAAATTACAAAAGAAGTGGTTTTTCAATATTGTTAAAATTACTTGCTGTATTAGGTATTTTGGGTTATACTGCATACTTAGGTTACACTGATTATATAGGTTAAAGAAAATATGTCAAGTAGAAGGAAGTTTTTAGGTAATGCAATTGGTTCAGTTGGAGCTTTATCTTTAGTTAATTTTAATTTATTAGGTGATACAACCAAAATTGATGAAATCTTTGATAATAGTAAACTTAAAAGCGATAATTCTATTTACTTGAGATTGGTAGAAGAATCTAAAAAGTTTTTGGCATTGCCAGACGAGGAAGCAGCCAAAGATAACGACTTTTGGAGATTAGTAAAAGAGTCTTATATAATTAATTCTAAAGTACTTAACTTAAATAATGGTGGAGTTTGCCCCCAACCCAAAATTGTAATTGATACTTTAAATAATTATAATTTGTTATGTAATGACATTCCCACAATTAATATGTGGCGAAAATTAGATAAACAACGTGAGCCATTGCGTAATATGTTGGCAGATTTGGCTGGAGTGAGCCCCAAAGAAATTGCAATTAATAGAAATGCAACAGAAGGACTAAATTCTATAATTTTTGGGTTAAATCTCAAAGAGGGCGATGAAGTAATTCTAACTAAACAAGATTACCCAAATATGATTCACGCTTGGCGTCAACGAGAAAAAAGAGATAAAATTAAGTTAATTTGGTTAGATTTAGAAATGCCTTCAAATGATGAAAACTATTTTGTAAGTCAGTATGTAAATGCAATGACAGAAAAAACCAAAATAGTCCAAATCAACCAAATGATAAATTGGAATGGACAGATTTTGCCTGTTCAAAAAATTGCAAGAGAAGCCCATAAACGTAAAATTGAGGTTTTGGTAGATGCTGCTCATTCATTTGCTCAATTAGATTTCAAAATACCTGATTTGGATTGTGATTATTTTGCTACAAGTCTGCATAAATGGATGTGTGCACCATTCGGCACAGGTATGATGTATATCAAAGAAAATAAAATCAAGAATGTTTGGGCATTACTTTCGGCAGACGACCCAGATGGTGTTGAAATCAAAAAGTTTGAACATTTGGGAACACGCAGTTTTGCAGTTGAAATGGCAACAATTGAAGCAATTAATTTTCATAATTTAATTACTACAAAGCGAAAACAGCAAAGACTAAATTACTTAAGTAAATATTGGACCGATAAGTGTTTAGATATTCCAAAATTTAAGTTAAATACTGTAATAGACCCCAAATTTAGCTGCGGAGTAGTTAATTTTGGATATGAAGATTTAGACCCAACGGAAGTTGATAAGTTTCTATTTGACACTTGCGATATTCACGCAGTAACAATCAAAGTAGAAAATATAAAGGGAGTTAGAATCACTCCAAATGTATATACTTTGGCAAGTGATTTGGATAGATTAGTTGATGGATTACATAAATTCGACAAAAAGCAAATTAAAAAGCAAAGCAAAAAACGTTAAAGCAATTTTAAATATTTTATAATAATTAATAGATAAAGTTATGGCTGACAGAAGAAATTTCGTAAAGCAAATGGCTGGAGTTTTGGGTGCATTTTCTTTGGCTAACGTAATAGAAAATAGCCTCAATAATAATTTAGAAGCAGCAGAAAGAGATTTGTCCAAAATCTCATCTGATGATGCAATTATGGATAATGATTTTTGGCACTATATCAAAAATTCTTATAGTGCATCGCCTAATCTTATTAACCTTAATAATGGGGGAGTTGCACCTTCACCAATTATAGTTCAAGATGCCCTCGATAAATATAACCGTATGTGTAACGAGGCACCAAGTTATTATATGTGGCGAATTTTAGACCAAGC
>JBEICW010000296.1:0-4667 GCA_040383785.1 Ignavibacteria bacterium
AGCCGAAGTCAATAAATATTTACTCATTTCAATTTCAATTTATATTTTTAATTTTTGTAATTATAATTAAAACAAAAATAAGAAATTTTGGTGGGATAGGAGAAAGTAATAAAAGAAAACCACTAAGCAGAGATAGTTTTTGCTTAGTGGTTTTTGTATTTTATAAAAAAGCCAAATTTCCAAATTAGATTTTTTTGATATAAAGATTACAGACACAACTAATCATAACCTCTATTTGGTGGAATTGGTTCAAGTCATTCATTTTCTTTTTTAATTAGTTGTATTAAAAGTTCTTGACCAAAAGTCAGTTTTTTTGCTAAGGAAGTGTTCGGTTCTATCATTCTCCAAAATGGTGTAATTTCTTCAATGGATTGCCCGTTTTGCAATTTTTCATAGTTGGCTTCTGCCACAATTCGCAAGAATATACCTGTTGTTACAGGACAAGTGTAGTCAGCATTATGTTCCATAGCAAGGTCCTTTCTCATTGATTTACTATTTATTCGTTTTCCATATCCTATATGTTGGATATATTCATCAATCAATTTGGGTGATGGAATGAACAAATTACTTTCTGCAGGAATACCTGCAAATGGTTTTTCTAATTTTACAATATGTGGGTGCTTTGATTCATTAAGTTTATCTAACCAAGTTTTCTTCTTTGCCATATCACTTGCCTAATTTTGTTTTTAAATTGTACATATATAAATCCATAGTTTTGTCAAGGTCAACGAATATTAAACTCAAAACTCTGAAAAATGGGTTTTCAATAATTGCTACTTCTTTGAAAATTACTTTTGTTCCATTTTCTGTTTTTTCAAATGTGCCAATCCAATAGCCTTTAAAACTTTTTGGGTATATGATTTCCATTTCGAACAGTTGGTTTACAACCTTTCGTTTTATCCTAAATGTAATAGGTGTTCCTTTTTTGGGAACTTCTGTCCACGTTTTTCCGTCAATTTCTTTGATTTCTTTCACATCATCTCGCCACGATGTTTGATTTGCAAAATCTGTTACCACTTGAAACACTATTTCTGGAGGGCTATTCAATTCTGCATGTTTTTCAAACTCACGTTGCTTGGGGATCAAAATCCCAGCAACAAAAACAAACGCAATGATTACCAATACGAATAAGATTACAACTTTCATTTTTTTCCATAATAATTAAATTTTTATGTTGCAAAATTATGTTAATAATATTTATACCGCTTGACGTTTCTTGCTATTTTATTGGTACACAAAAGTCCGTTATATAGTTTTCTGGTTTGTAAAACGGTGGCGATTTGATATACCATTCTATAGCTGGTTTATCGTCTAATTCCAAACCTTTTTCAAATACGCACACATTGTAAATGTAGTCATAAACGGAATAAAAATTTTCGTAAGTACCTTTGTAGGTGAAGATAGCAAACTTGCCACCTTCAATTTTTTTATATCCTATTTCGCCTTTGGGTTTGATTTCCTTACATACTATCACACAAGCATCAAAGCGTATTTTTTCTTCGTCTGTCAAATCGGGGTTGTCGTGGATAATACCCAATGTTGTAGGGGCAAACTTCAAAACCACGTGTGTTGCAGCCCATAGCATTAGACGTTGAAAAGAACTTGCCACCTTGTCGTAAGAACCTGTATGCCTTATGTAAGCCAAGTGTAAGTCCGGCAAATATTTTATAATTGGCTCTCCAATATTTAACTTTTCTAAACCTATATCATTATTTTGGTAGTCTGCTTGTTTTCTGATGGTTATTTGCTGAATAGCATCTCTGTACTCTTGTGGCGTAAGTTGAAAATATTTTTTAAAAGCCCTTGTAAAAGTTTCGTGATTTTCGTAACCATTTTCAAAGGCAATTTGCTGTATCTCATCTTTTGAATGTTTTAATCTAATGGCTGCTCGTTCAATTTTTAGTCTTTGTAAAAAATCCTTAACAGTCTCGCCTGTCAAAGACTTGAAAATTCGGTGAAAATGAAATTCTGATAAAAAAGCTTCTTGTGCAACGTCTTTCAAAAGAATTTTCTTGTCAAGATTATTCTCTATGAATTGAATTGCCCTATTTAGATTTTCAAGGTATATTTCTTTTGTTTCTTTAATTTTATTTCAATTTTAATTTTTAGTTTTTGTAATTTTTATAACTACAAAAATACGAAATTTTGGTGAGATTATATATTTAGATGTTTTAATATAGTTTTATTTTCTTAATTTGCAGGAATGAATCTCAAAACAAAAAAAAGGTCAAGCATTAAATCTTGACCTTTGATAATTGTAAAAACAATTTGAAATTTTAATCTTCGTGTTCTTCCGATTCGCCACCTGCTTCGCCGTTACCTGCTGGAAGTGCAGCACCATTTCTGATTTCTATGTGATGGATTTCGCCGCCAGTTGTGCCTGTTTGCTGAGCAAAAAAGATTACCACCAAACTAAATGCAACCACCGCATAAGTAACCAAACTTGAAAATGCTTTTTCTTTGATACTTGCCCAAAGCGCTACTATCGATAACCCACCCAATAAATATGACAATATTGCAAAAGTTTCGGCTATTTCTTCGTGATTATGAATAAACTTTTCGTCTATCCCAGCCATATTTTCGACAATTTCTTCGGCACCTTCTCCAGTAAAAAATGCAGGCATTGTAGCCAATGCACCCATTACAAAAATACTCAAAGCAACTCGTTTGATTATTTCCGATTTGAATATAAATCCACCTATCATTATAATTAATCCTGTAATTGGAAAAATTATAGGCAAATGATTAAATAGTAAATGCAAATGTGCATCATTCATTATAACTCCATAATAATTAAAAAAAATACTAAATTATATAAACTGCTTAATTTTATTGACGTAATATAAACATAAAATAGTTTGAAGAAAATTGATAAAATAATGTTGTTTTGGTTACAGAAATTTTAAATGAGAAATTACTAATATATATGTGAAATGTGCAATTCTTAATTTTAATATGTAACATAATATTGGTTAAAAACTATTAAATTGTATCACAAAACAAACTTATGTTTTATCACAAAAATTAGATTGAGTATATATTATGCAAAAAGCTATATTAGAAAAATTAGGGGCTGAGAAAAATAACCCCTGTGTAACAATTTCGATGAAAACTCATAGAACTCATCCAGATAATGCTACCGATGTTATTGAACTAAAGGTATTGGTTAGCGAAACCAAAAAGAGATTAATTGCTGAATTTGGCAAAAAAGAAATCGCTGATTTATTAAAAAAATTGGAGAATATAGAATTAGAAATTGACGCTAATTATAACTTAGATAGTTTGCATATATTTTTATCAAATACTACCAAAGAAATTGTCAAATCGTCTTGGACTATCGATAATAATTCTGTTCAAATCAGTAATACTTTTGCAATCAAACCACTAATCAAAGCACTAAATAGAACTGACCCATATTTAATTATGGTACTTTCGCAATCTGGCGTACATTTGTATTATGCAATTAATGATACTATAATAAATGAGATAAAAAATGATGATTTTCCATTCCCACAAAATCCACATATATTAGAAAATAGCAAAGAAAAAAGTAATGCGAAATTGGTGGATAGTATGGTAGCAGAGTATTTCCATACTGTAGATAAAGCTTTGGTTCATATTTATAATGAAAATCATTTGCATTGTGTGGTAGTAAGCACAGATGATAATTATAGTAAATTGATACATTTATCTATGATACCAGCAATTTATTATGGCAATGTTACAATCAATTATACAGATATGTCCAATCATACAATAGTTAAAGATACTTGGGTTTTAATTCAAAAAATGCAAAAAAGCCGCATACTTGGTGCAATAGATGAAATGATAGCTGCCGATAGCCAAAACAACGTGATAACCGATTTGACGGACATTTATCAAGCAGTTAAAGAAGGTAGAGGCGAATTGATGATTATTCAAGAAAATTACAAAAAAGCAGTAAAATTTACTGGAGATTATACTTTTGATTTAGTTGATGATAATACCTTGCCTGGAGTGGTAGATGATATTACAAGCGACATAGCATTGGATTTAATCAATACAAAAGGCAGAGTAGTATTTATTAATAATGAATTAGAAATGAAATTTGGCAAAATTGCACTGAAACTAAGGTATTAGGATTTACTAGTTTGACTAATCATACTTATTTTTATAAAAAAAGCGAACCCTAAAAAGTTCGCTTTTTTTTTGGTTTGCTTAAATTATATTTTTAAAATAATAATATTTTTTCATCGTTATATAACCATAATGTTTATATTTACAGGTTATTTATGCTATTAGTAAATGCAGATAGTTCTGAAATAATGAGTTTAATAACTAATTTTTTAAATAAAAATCACATTTCTTCTAAGGTAATAGAAGATGAGGATTTATTAGACTATTTCTTGGGAAAAGAAATGGAATTAGTAGATATAACTGACTTAGCAGATAAAAATGAATTTGTTAGTTATTTGGAAGCTAATAAATAAAAATAATTTAAAAAACTTATTTATATTTGTACTACTAATTAACTAAATAATAGAAATAAAAAATTCAATTTTGAAAAATAAATTAAATGTGGAAAACTTTTCTTTTGTAGTTGTGGTTTTTTTTTTATAACTTTGTAATGTGATAAAAATTAAATATTAGTAATTATTTGGTACCATAATTATTGAATTAATAAAATA
>JBEICW010000297.1:0-4616 GCA_040383785.1 Ignavibacteria bacterium
CTTGTTTAGATAATTATCAACTTTATTAAGGGGGCGGAATGAAAAAAATATTATTGGCAGTAATGTTATTTTGCACAATTTCTTTAGATTCTAAAATCATTAATGCTCAGGAAGCAGAACCAAATTTTATTCAACCAACTAATTTGGGTATATATCTTGGGGGTAATGTAAATATGCATTCACCAAATTTTTTGAACCCTTTTACAATAGATTCGCTAAACCCTGTAACAAAAAATATACTCTTTAACGAAACATCAAATTCATTAGGGTTAAATATCGGTTTAATTTTCAATTTACCAATTGATACAACATTTACATTCTCTGGTAGAATTGGCTATAATGGAATGGGTGTAGATTTGACTGGAAATTCCAAATTTGGTACAACACTATTGGATACTACTTTAACTTCAAACAACTCATTTTCATTAAGTTATTTAGAAATATCATCTATGATTCAATTTCATAATTTATTGCCAATGAAAAGGTTATATTTCTTGGCAGGTTTGGAATTAGGTATTCCAATTGCAAGTACGTATTCTGAGGAAACTACTACTACATTTACTGATAATATTACAAACTCTCCTATTTCATCAAATACTACAAATAAATCAGATGTAGAAATTACTGATGCCTCTTTTAGATTAGCATTGGGCTTAGGAGTTGGTTATACATTTGATATCAGCGATAAAGTATATTTAAGCCCAGAATTATCATTTAGATTACCATTTACTGGTGTTAGTTCTGCTGCAAACTTCGACTCTTGGTCTGTGCCTCAATTGAGATTTGGAGTTAATTTAACTTTTGGATTTGGTGATGATGAAAAAGAAATCCAAAAAACGGCTGACCCAAACTTCCAAATTAACAAAGTAAATGTAACAACAAGTGATGATAAAGGAAATAAAACAAATGTAGATAGAGTGATAATAGAAGATGTACAATATAGTGAACTATATCCATTAGTACCAATTGTATTTTTTGAGGCAAATTCTGCTGTTCCATCTGAAAAAACTAATATTTTAAACAATAAGACTGAAGTAGGTGAGTTTAATATTAATAATTTAGAGTCTGATGCTTTGGTAATTAATAAAAATACATTAGATATATTAGGCAAAAGACTTCAAGAAAATCCATCAGCAAATTTAACAATCACTGGTACAAATGACGGAAATACTGAAAAAACAAATAAAGAATTAGCTCAAAAAAGAGCCGAGTTTGTTAGAGATTATTTTGTGAATAATTATCAAATTGATGCAAGTAGATTAAGAGTTAATTCTCAAGGTTTACCTACAAAACCATCAGCATTAAAAGATAAAGATGGTGTAGAAGAAAATAGAAGAGTAGAATTTAGCTCTAATATCAATGATATATTAGCTCCAATAATGATTCAAAAAGACAAACAAACTTTTGCTACTCCATTATTTGTAGAATTTATGCCAGAAATCACTAATGAAGTTGAAATTGATACTTGGGAACTTACACTTGAACAATCAGATAAAACTTTAAATGTACTATCTGGAACCGGCGACCCAAGTAATATGATTTGGAATATTTCTCCAAATGAACTTAAAGCAAATGAAATTCCGATTGACTATACTATGATTATAAAATCAAAAGAGGGTAAAGTTAGTAAAAAAATTGGAACTATTCCAGTAGAATATTATTCTTATAATCGAAAAAAATCTGAAGAAAGACCAGATAAAGTAATTTCTAAATATAGTCTAATTGTTTTTGATTTTGATTCTCCAGAAATAAGCGAATTTGATAAATATATTTTAGATAAAAATGTTTTACCTGCTATCAAAAGTAATTCAATTGTACAAATTTATGGATATTCTGATAGAATTGGTGATGAAAAATATAATCAAAAATTATCTACTCAAAGGTCTGTAAAAGTTCAAGAATATTTACAATCTAAATTAAAAGCTGCAAAATACGAAACTTATGGACTTGGCGAAAATATCAAAATCTATAATAATGACCTAACTACGGGCAGACAATTATCAAGAACTGTTCAAGTTTATGTAATTACTCCAAAACAGTAAGTACATTTTATTCTATTAATCTAATCTATTATAGAATAATTTTGAATTAGTTGAACTTATTGAAATTTTAAACGTATTTAAACGAATTGTAAACTCACTTTTGAAGTTTACAAAGACATAATTTATTAATTTTAGTTGTTTATTGCAATTATATCAAATTTTGATATAAAAAAATGATATAATATATTTAATTTAAAGAATGATAGAAAATCCAAATTATAAGTATTTATTAGATATTAATTCTCCAGAAGATTTGCGCAAATTACCAATATCTGCTCTTAAAGATGTAAGTGATGAAGTTAGGGAATTTGTAGTTGATACAATAACACAAGTTGGTGGACACTTTGGTGCTGGACTAGGTATTGTTGAATTAACTGTTGCTTTGCATTATGTTTTTGATACTCCTAATGATAAAATAGTATTAGATACTGGTCACCAAGGTTATCCTCATAAAGTATTAACCGGCAGACGCGACCAACTTCATACCATTCGTCAAAAAGGTGGTTTGTCAGGGTTTTTGAAAAGAAGTGAAAGTCCTTATGATGCTTTTGGTGCTGGTCACGCAAGTACAAGTATTAGTGCTGCCTTGGGGATTGCTTCTGCTCGTGATATCAAAGGCGAAGATTACAAAGTAGTTTCTGTGATTGGTGATGGAGCAATGACAGGTGGTTTGGCTTTTGAAGCACTAAATAATTGCGGCTTTCAAAAACGAAATATGCTTGTTATCTTGAATGATAACAATTTCTCAATTTCACCAAATGTTTCTGCACTATCTAATTATTTTAGCGAATTATTTACAACTGAGCCAGCTAAAAAAATTAGAAAAAATATTTGGGAAATAACTGGTAAAATGGATGTAGTTGGCGATAGACTTCGCAAGATTGCTTCAAAAATAGAAGATGGAATAAAAGCAGTAATTACACCTGGTGCATTATTTGAAGCTTTAGGATTTACTTACATTGGACCAATTAATGGAAATAATGTATTTAAGTTAGTAAAGATATTAAATGCAATTAAAGATATGAATGGTCCTATCTTTTTGCATATAGTTACCAAAAAAGGTTACGGATACGCGCCAGCGAAAGAGGATTACCAATTTTTACATGCTATTGGCAAAATAGACAAGGTTACTGGAAAATCTTTAGCAAAAAAAGAAGAAAAACCTAAACCACCACAATACCAAGATGTATTTGGTCAAGCGGTTTTGGAACTTTGCCAAAAAGATTCTAAAATTGTAGCTATTACTGCTGCAATGCCTACTGGTACTGGTTTGAATATTGTTCAAGAAGTAATGCCAGAAAAAGTTATAGATGTCGGTATAGCCGAAGGTCACGCCGTTACTATGGCTGCTGGTTTAGCTTGCGAAGGTGTCATTCCAATAGTTGCTATTTATTCTACCTTTATGCAACGTGCATTTGATCACTTAGCTCATGATGTGTCATTACAACATCTCCACGTAATTTTTGCATTGGATAGGGCAGGCTTAGTAGGTGCAGATGGACCTACACATCATGGTGTTTTAGATATTGCATATCTTAGAATTATACAAGATATAGTTATAATGGCACCAAAAGATGAGCAAGAACTTAGAGATATGTTATATAGTGCTTGTTATGATTTTACATCTGGTCCTGTTGCAATTCGTTTCCCAAGGGGTAATTCTGTGGGTGTTGGCATTTCAGAAATGAAATCTATTCCTTTGGGTAAATCTGAAATTATTAAAGAAGGCAAAGATATTGCAATATTTGCACTTGGCAAATTGGTAATTGATGCATATAGAGCTGCAGAGCAATTGGAATTGGAAGGTATTAGTGTAGAAGTTGTGAATGCAAGATTTGTAAAACCACTTGACGGACAGATGATAGAATATTTATGCAATAACTTTGATAATGTAATAACATTAGAAGAGGGGCAAAAATCTGGTGGTATGGGTTCGGCTGTTTTAGAATATATAAACGAAAATAATTTAGCACCTACAAAAATACATATTTGCGGTATTCCAGATAGATATATCGAACACGGAACTCAAGAAGAACTCTTATCAGACTTAGAATTAGATGTTATAGGAATTATTAAAACTGTTAAAAAAGTATTAAATTACGACAATATTTTAGCATAAATAATTCAATATTTAATCACAATTTTTATTATTTTAATAATTAAAAAAATATAATTTGTATAATTCAAAAAAAAACCTTAATTTAGTATTCTTTAAAAGTTAAGATAACAAAAAATAATTTTTAAAGAAAAAAAATACTTCGGAGATTTCGTAGCTCAGCTGGTAGAGCATTTGACTTTTAATCAAAGGGTCGCGGGTTCGAGTCCCGCCGAAATCACAACCTAAAATCCTTAAATCACTTAATCATAAGATTAATTTAGATTTAAGGATTTTTTTATTTACAAAATCACTACAGACTTATATTAAACAAACTATAAAATAAGCAAATAGAAATTTAATAATTAAGTTATAAAAAATAAAAAAAGACGTTACAATTTGCAACGTCTTTTTTTTTGTTAATTTATATGTATTAAATTTGTATTATTTTTTTACTTTGTTAATTTTAGCCATAAAGC
>JBEICW010000298.1:0-4608 GCA_040383785.1 Ignavibacteria bacterium
AAGACATAGAATTAACAGGCTTCGATGTTTCTCCACCTGTTTTAAAATTCACTTTCAAACTTTTTGACTTACCATATTCACTTGTGGTTGTAATAGCCATTGTATTATGTTTTATTTTATTTTATTAATTAGTTCTATAAGCAACGTGTCCGTTTGACAAATCAATCTGCTCTCCATCGTAAGAAGAAAGGAAATGAGCAACACCATCAGTATCAACTGCACTTTCACTTGCACTTTCAATATCAATCAAATTGTTATCTACAACAACTTTAAATGCTTCTTCTTCTCCAAAGTTAAAAATATAATAGTCTAAACCATCATTACCCTCTTCAATTTGATTTTTAGTCATTAAATTAATAAAGTCTTGCTTATAATCTTCTGCATCAAAATTTTCTTCATTTGCTTCTTCATCACTAACAATTCCGTTATCAACCATTTCTTCAATCAAACGATTTGCATATTTATCAGAATCTTCACTTTCAATATCATTTACATAACTTTCGTTCCATTCATCATAAACCCCTGTAAAGAAATTTTCTGCATCAACATAATTCATTAACCAATCTCTGTTGAAATATTCGGGATTTTCTTCTAAATCTTCTTTAACACGTTCAACTGCTCTTTCTCTTGCATCATCTTCTGTTTCAAAAACTAAAAATTCAGCATCTCCATTACCTGCTTCGTAAGAATTACTATCAGAATAATTTACAACTAAATCATCAAATCCTGTTTCGTTTTGTAAGTCAATTAAACTTTCTTCAATCCAATCAGCATCATCAACTCCTCCACCTTTTGCGTATTCATCAGATTCGTATGCTTTTTTTATTTTTGATATGTTTTTTTTATCAAAACTATAAATATTATATCCGTTTACAACATATCCTTTATTTCCAAGAACATAAATAGTTCCAAATGGATGTGAAAACTCTATTTCTTTCGCACCTTTATCTCTGATTTCGCTAATTGAATTTGAGTTATCTAATGAATGTTTAACACCTCCAATATATTTATCATCAACACCTCCACCATCAGCATAAACTTTTTCAACAGGAGAAGTTATCCCACTTCCTTTTCGGTAAAAATCCCCAACATCTTCAAACGAACCATCATCATAAGTAATTGTTCCTTGTGTTTTTCTTTCAATTACAGATTCATCTCCGTTCGGATAATAATTGTAATCTCTTAAAAAAGTTATAGTTCCAATTTTATCATTATGCTTCGATTAATCAGAAATATATTTAATTTTCACTTTATCTCCTACTTTAAATTTATCAACCCCTCCACCATCAGAAAACTTTTCGCCTTTAATATAAGGCACAATTAAATTTAATTTTTCTTCTTTTGTTAAAGGTTTGAAATTAGGAACGTGCGACATTTTAAATAATGCTTTTTCTATTGTATCAAAAAATTCAACCCTACCATACGCATCAGTTCTTAAAGAACCTTTTTGCATTATAGCAAATCCACTTTTACCAACCCCTCCACCATTAGCGAATTGTATTACATCAGTTGATATTTGAGTGCCTTTAAACTCATCTTTCCCAACAGGATTATAAGCATAATAAACCATAACTCTATTGTTAGGTAATGCTTGTTTTTTTTCAATTCTTAAAAATTCAATATCTTTTCTTTTTTTCATTGAATTTTCCCATTCTTTAATCTCTCCACCATTAGCAAATGTTTTTTGTTTTAAATATTCATTTACAGATTCTTTTACAGAATTAATAAAAAAATCAAGAGTGTAATATTTTAAACCAACATTAACTTTAATAATCTGCTGACCTCTCGGTGTTAATAACAAAACTATTTCATCATTATTTATTGCTAAATCAAAAGTATCATAAGACATTTGTTTCATTTTTTTTGCAAGTTGAAAACCTACTCCTACCGATGCTTTTGGCATACTATATTTATCTAATCCATTTTCAGATGCAGATATACCTAATGGAATAACAATTTTATTTTTAAACTTATCAAACCCTTTAAAAAAGCCTTTTGTCATTTTAACTAAACCACCATCAGCATATTCAAACTCTTCTTCCTCGAATTGAGTGCGAACCATTTTAGGTGTTTTAGATTTAACTTTCCCACCTTTTTTATAAACTCCAATCCCTGTAATAGAACTTAATATTTCATCATCAAAATCAATTTCAGAGATTATAGAAACAGATATAACAAAATTAGCAGAATACAATTCTAAATTTCCTTTCATCCATTCTTCTCTCTCGCTATCACTTGCTTCACTTCCATCAGCATCTTGAAGTTGGCTTGTATGAATATTATTATCCAAAATAACGTAATCAGCAGGATTTTCGCTTGTATAAATGTTTTTAGCAAGGAAATTAACTAATTCTTTTGGAGATACGATAGAGCCTTTAATATGGTTCATATCGTAATTATTTACATTATCAGTTTCTCCCTCTTCATAAGAATCTTTATAAACAGAAACATCAACATAATTAATTCTGATTTTAGCATCTTTTGGAAGTTTCATTCCTTTAACCCCTCCACCTTTTGCGTAATAATCTGTCAAATCTCCGAGTGCTTCAATAGTATCAACATCTAATTGTTCCATATTATCCATCCAATTATACTCGTAACCAAGCATAATTTCGGAAAGCAAACTTTCATCGGCTCTCTCATCTGAATAAGCACCTTTAATTGCTTTATCTATTAAATTATCATCTCTATCTCCGAAAATAAAATAAGCAACCATATCTCTTGCGTAAGGATATTCTGTTGCTTCTTCCCAATCATATAATTCTCGAATAGAATTTATTTCAACCCCTCCACCTTTTGCGTATTCATCTTCATCTTCATCTGCGATAAATTCATCGTATAATTCATCATTTACAAACAGAAATACAGATTTTCCTTTGCTTTTTTCTTCTTCAAAAACCTCGTTTGATTGTAATTCATTTTTTTGGTTTTTTACTCCTTTAAAAACAACTTTCAACTTTCCATTATTCCCACTTTTGACAACAATTTCATCAACATTACCACCTTTTGCAAAAGAATCATCATCACTTCCTGTTGGTTTACTTCCGTTAAACCAATCAATAACATTTTTCAAACCATTATCTAATTTAGATTTAAGTTCTTCCATTGAATCAAAAGTAAAAATTACCTCTGTGAAATCATCATTCTTACCTTTTCTGTGGTATGGTGCTTCCAAGTTAATATCTCCTTGTAAAGAGATTGTATGCTTACCATCTTGACCTCTATCGTTAGTAGGTTCATAGTAATATGCAATTATACTACAACGAATTGTATCTTCATCAGACATATATTCTGATTCCCATTCAGATAATTGTTCTGCTTCATCAGAATATCCTGCTTCATACAAAGAATTATAATCAATATTTTCTTCTCCTAACTCTTCAACAATTTCGGGATATTCTTCTTTGAAAGAATCTTTTGCTAATTCATAAGCATAATCAACGTGTCTTTGCATTTCTGCATTTAATTTTTCAGTAGGTAATGTGTAACCCGAACCATTCATCATACTTACATACTCATACCAACTTAATTCATAACCTCCGTTAGTGTAAGGGATAAAACCATCACGGAACTTATGCTCAACTTCTTCTCCTGTAAAATTATTAGCATTTTCATAAGTTCTATCTAAATCATCAATAGATTCATCAATTTTTTCTTTTAAAATATCGTAAATACTTCCATAAGAAATATTATCAGCCGAACCACCATCTTCAAATTTAACACTCACATAATAGCCTTGCTCTGTTCTCCTACTAACTGAAAAACCTTTTGATGTTCCGTATTTTTCAATAACTTTCTTTTTAAGGTCTGTTAAGTTTTTAGCAGTAAACATAGTTTCTCTCATATCATTTGATGGAGAACCTTTTTTTTGCACTTCATAAACAAACCCACCTCTTTTGAAAACTTCGTGGTTTACTTTAAATTCATAACCATAAAGTTTGTATAGCAAAGCAGTAAAACTTGTTACATATTCACTTGCAACATTTCCTCTATCTTTAAAACCAAAAGTTCCGATATATTCTTCTCCATCATTTCCTGTTACAAGAAATTCAAAATAAGTGTTTTCATCTCCTTGTGTTACGGAAATATTCATAGAATGGTTATCATCAAATTTTATTCTTATTGATTTATCTGTAATACCATCTAATTTTGAATAGTCAGCAATTAAATTCCTTTTATCTTTTATTGGTAAAAGTTTAAAACCAAAATTATCGGGAAATTTCTCATCAAGAATTTCATCCATTTGTTTTATGGATATTCCTCTATCGTTAATATCTCTTAAAGCATAATCACTCTTGGTTTTTACTTTACCACCATCTGCGTATTCATCATTTTCTAATTCAACAACATAATAATCATCGTATGTTCCATCATCTTCGGTTTCTTCTTTTACATTTTCATAAATAAAATCCCAACCATCTTCATAAGAATCAAATACTTTATCTCTAAACAAATGATTTCCTGCCCAATCTTGAATTATAAATTGTTTTGTTTCTCCATCATCATCAGCCGAACCACCATCTGCGAAGTATTTATCTATTTTATGGTCAGCATAATATCTATAAATTCTTTTATTAGGACTTATATCTGCTATTTTAATTTTGTTCG
>JBEICW010000299.1:0-4601 GCA_040383785.1 Ignavibacteria bacterium
AACACAAATATCAGTTTTTTTGGCAAACATTTGCATTTCACTTGCAGCTTCATAATGATATTCGTGAGTGCTTAATTTACTATTATCTGCTAAATCAATTTTTAGAGCATTATAAGGGTCTAATAATAAACCATCATATTTTTTTTGTTTTAATAGTTTTTCTGTAATAGTCAAGATATCTTTAAAGTTATACATTTGTTCATTATTTATAATTGTAAACTTTGATTTAATAAAATTAAAAGCATTTTCATATTGCATTTCTTTTAATAAATGTATTTTTTCACCACAATAAAATTCAATTAATCTCTTAATTACTGAACCATTCCTGTTTTCAGCTGAATAAATAATCCAATTCCAACCATGATAAATTGAACTTAATAAACATAAATACCAAAGTGTAGTTGACTTACCTACGTTATCAAAACCATTGTAAACATTAAAATTTCCACGTTTAAATAAAAAGAACCTATCTAATGATTCCATTCCTGTAGATAAACCTTTTTCAAATGTTCCTTGTCTCCAATCTGAAAGATATTTCTTTATATCTTTTTCATCTGCTAAAAATGAAAAGTCATTATCATTTATATTAATAGTTGATTTTATTTTAGTTTGTTTTATTGGTTCATTAATTATTGGTTCTGTTTTTCCATAATTAATCCCATCTAAAATAGTTTGCTTTGCAGTTTCTATATTATCTACTCCTTTATCATTTATTTCTTTTTCAAGTAGTCTTAAAGCCTCATTTTCTTCTACATAACCAGTTGCAATATATCCACCCATTAATTTAGATGCCTTTAAAAGAGTAGAGTGTTTTCCACCATCAATTGAATTTCTAATCATTTCTAATGAAATGTTAACTTTTGAATAATCTGTTTTTGTAGCTTTTTTAGTTTTTACATCTTTTGTTTTTATGTTTTCTACTTCTACATAATCTGTAAATTCAACTGCATTTTCATTTATCCATAAATTAGCATCTACAGATTCAAAACAAATACGACTTTCATTTATTGATGTACTATCTAATTCAGGAAATACTTTTAATATGCCCCTATAGTAACCTCTATGTTTTTCGATTATAGAAGGTATTTTTACTATTGCCTTAACTCCATTGCCACTTGGAGAAATAAATGCGCTATAAACAAAATTAAAACGTTTTAAGCCTATTTTAAATACTTCTGCATTATCTAATTTATCGAAATCCAAAATAATGTAACCTGAATGTTCAGTTAAATCTTTGTCTGAACGTGTTGTAAATTTTCCTGAAAAACAAATACAAGGCAATTTCTTTTTTAATATACCTTTTCTTTTTTCATCCTTTTCAAATCTTAGTTCATCTATTTTATTTTGAATTTTACATTCTTTAATTCTTTGCAAAACTTTATCAATAGGCAAATAGTAAGGATTTTTGGTCTCGTTAAAATCTTTAAATACAGTTATCATAGCATTAATTTTTTTTCAAGTTTAACATAATTTACTTCTATGATACCAGTTTCTTGATTTGTTTTTTTGCCATCAATCCATAAACTATCTGATTTCCAAATAGTAGAATTACTAACAGAAAAATAATAACCATTTCTTGATTTTCTTACTTCACCAATTCCAAATACTCCTAAAAAACCATTAAAAGAATGATGACTAAAATTTTCATCATGCCTATCTTTATGTAATTTTTTACCTTCTACTTCAACTGTTAAATCATTTAAAATAAAATAATGGTAAGATAAAGCTGGGCAAATAAAAATAGGTACTCGTTTAAATATTCCTTTTTCTATTTCAAATTCATATTTAGTGTATCGAATAGCTTGTTTAACATATTCACCTATTTCTTCACCACGTTTACTATTTGGCTGTTTACATTCAACTCCAAAATAATAAGTGTCTTTGTAGTTTAATAAAATATCTATTCTACCATTTTTGCATTTGCTCCAAACTTCTAAGTTAACTTTAAAATGTTTACTGAAAGTGTAAGCAACTACATCTACAAATTCTTGTTCTGTTTTGTATTTATTTTTCTCCATATTTTCTCATTTCCTCTATTTGTTCTGCTACTGATTTATATTTTATTGGTTCAGCTTTAATTTTATTTTCTTCAGTAAACCAAACCGATTGTGCTTTCTGTTTCCAGTTTATTACTTTTTTTCCATTACTATCTTTCCAATCTGATACTGAATAGAAATCATAAAACTTTTTTGCTGTTTCTTTAGTATATCCTTTTTCTTTAAAATAATCTATAATTTCATTTTCATTTACATTTTCCATATGAGTGGTCATATGACCTTTCTTATGACCTACTTTTTTAGTCTTTTTTTCAGTATGTTGATTATTGCCTTTTATATTGTTTCTCCTTGATTCAGTAAAGGCTTTACGCTTTTCCTTTTCTTCTTCTAACCGAATATTGTACCATAATCCATTTTCATCTTTAACAAATTTATGTTCAATTGATGACCATAGTTGACCAACCATACGACCTATCATATGTGAGGTCATATGACCTTGATTAAATTGTGTCATTAATAATTCAAAATATGCACCTTTTTCTTCAAAGGTCATTCCTAATGTTCCACTTATCCAATCTGAAGGATAAAAAAGAAAAGCTGGGTCTTTAGCCATTTTTATTTTCTATTAAGTTTATAAAATCTTGTAATTCATTCATAAATTCTTTAGCTTGTTCTAACTGTAAAATAATATGTGTTCTTTCTCCAGTTCTATGCTGAACTAAAAAAACTATCTCATGATAAATATTATCGTAAATAGATATTTCAGTTCCAGTTATTGAATCGTATGTCTTCATTTTTATTAAATTAAAAAACCCCTAAACGTGCGGTTTGACTTACGAAGTCAGTAAAGCTGTAACCCTTTACACCACACATTTAGAGGCTAAATGTTTTAATGTTACAGTATTTCTTGAAATCGGTTCGTTACTCCGATAGTGCAAATATACAAAAAGTTTTTTAATTATTCCAATCCTTTGTAAAATTCTTCTCTCATATTTGAGTTCATAGTGTGATATATATCACCTATTTTATCTAAGTATTCCACATCTGTGATATTCCTTTTTTCTAATTCTTCAACTATTTTAAAACCTTGTTTCTGCCACAAATTAAAGTCAGCACGTAGCTTAAAGTTATATTTGTTAGTACATTGAGTAGTTTGCTCAACTGTTGCTTTGAATAGCCCTATCATTAAGTGACTTTCAAATTCTGTTATTTGTTCTTCTTTTGTCATAGTTTTTCTACTTGATATCCTTCTAAATCTTCTACTTCATTTGTTAAGTCAGTTGGGCAGTCATCTGATATAACTAATTTATGAATAGTAACAACCTCTTTAATTGTTGCATAACTCCAAAAGCCACCTTCAGGCTCCATTGAATCTTCAATCCAAATTCTTATTCTGTCTCCGTCTTTATAATTTTCCATGTTCTTTGATTTTTAGTTTATAAACTTTGATTAATTCTTTTATTTCATCTAATGTTAGTTTAAGGTCGTCATTTCTCTTATTCATCAATACAACGTAGTTAAATGCGCTTATTCTGTGCTGTATTCTTTCGTTATATTCTAAGTGATTACCATGTAGATGTTGGTTACAATGTACGCACTGTCCGTGTACGTTATCTTCACAAAATCTTAGATTAGGGTAACGACCAACTGAAAAGAAATGTCCAGCATCAAATTTACTTGTTAATGGTCTATCACATGAAATACAAGGTTTGTTGGCATCCCTTAAACGAATATACTTGTTAAAGACTATTTGAAGTAAAGCCAGCCATTCTGTACGGGTACGTGTATTTTCAATCATTACTTTCTTTTTCTCTTTCCACACCTTTGCTTCAGCTAACTTTGCTGCACATTTAGCCCCACAAACTACTTGAGTTGTTTTAAAAGGAGTGAAGTTTCCACCGCACTCCTTACATTTTTTATTTTTAATTATCTTCATATTGTAATTCATTTACACTTCCAATTGCTTTTGGGTATTCCTCTCTTGTGCTGTCAAACTTTAGAAATTTAATTGTTTTATTAGTTATAAAAGCATTCCATGTTTTAATGACTAAAGCCATTTTTAATGTTTGTGGCATTTTCTTAATAGAAACTTTATCTGCAATCAATTTATTTCTTAATAAGAAAATTGTATCATTTTCAACATTAATGCCTGATGTTAATTGAGTCATAAATGAATGTGCTTTATCATTATTTAATTTATAAAAGTGAGCATAAAATCCACCAATAAAAGCTGGTGTAAGTATCTTAGCAAAACCTAAATACCAATTAAAAGCATTTCTTGAAACCGATTGCCAAAAATTTTCATCTTCATAATATTGGTCTAATAGCATTGCGTTTGTTAGCCTTTCATGTACGTGTAAACTTTTATGCTTTTTTCCAGCTTCTAATAAATTAAAGAATGAAATAATTGAAGGCAATTTGTTTTCATTTTTAATTCCTTCTATTTTAAAAACATCAGTAGCGTTTCTTGTTGTTCCTGTATCAATTACTTTAAAAACATCTTCCTCTAAATTAGTCACAACATGAAGATAAATTGATTTGTTAGCTTTTATTATAGCGTGAAGCCTATGTTGTCCATCTAAAATGCGACCTGTTTTTCCTATT
>JBEICW010000300.1:0-4586 GCA_040383785.1 Ignavibacteria bacterium
AACAATTTATAACAATTATTAATAATTTAAACTAAAAACAATGATAGAAGCATTAAAAGAAACATTAGGTATGGCACTTACATTCGGCTCAATTATTTTACTTGTATTTTTATGGGGTGTTTGTAGCGTATTATTAGATGACATTAAAAACTATTTAAAAAAATAATTATATGAAACGAATAGAAAATATTGAGATATTATCAGAAAAAAACGTAGTTAAATTTTACATTGAGTGCGACTGCGGATTTACACAAACATACTTTGCAAAAGAAGTATTGAATTTCTTTAAAGAAAACGATATAATTAAGGACTACGAAGTAGATACATATAAAGGCGAAGTTCACGGCGAAATAGATTTGATTCATTGGTTTGATAAAGGACTTGATAGTGAAAAAATGACTATTGAGGAGCTTACTATCTATGAATTTGTTGATGAGAATTACGACTTATTTGAATACTTTTTAAACCAAAGATTTACTAACAATTAAAATAAAAAAAATGGAAAATTTAAAAAAATCAATACAAAATTATTTACAAGAAAATGATTTAAAAATTAAAATTCAAAAAATAAATGAATTAAGAGAAATTATTCACGAATTAAGTCCATTTAAAAACGAACCTGTAGATTTTGTAAAATGGATTCCTTGTGAAAATGTAACAGCAAATGATTATAATCCAAATAAAGTAGCTCCACCAGAAATGGAATTATTAGAAATATCTATAACTAATGATGGATATACACAACCAGTTGTAACATTTCCAAAAGAAAATGATATTGTAGAAGTAGTAGATGGATTTCATAGAACTAGAGTTAGTAAAGAATCAAAATTAGTAAGACAGAGAGTTTTTGGATATACACCTACTGTTATTATAAGAAAAGATCAACAAGATAAAAATGATAGAATTGCTTCAACAATTAGACATAATAGAGCTAGGGGTAAACATCAAATTGATGCTATGAGCGAAATTGTTTTAGAATTAAAAAATAGAAATTGGAAAAATGAAAGAATTGCAAGAGAGTTAGGTATGGATCAAGATGAAATATTAAGATTATGTCAAATAACTGGTTTGCAAGATATATTTAAAGATGATGATTTTTCAAGGAGTTGGGAATCTTCAGATTCAATTGAAAATTATGAAGCAATTTCAGATGATTTAACAGAAGAAGAATATAATCATTATAGAACTGTAAATACAAATGATCCTGATAGAATATTTCATACTTTTGAAAAATGGGAATGCCATAAAGCTGGATTTTATAAAAATACAACTGAACAATATTCTCATAAAGAAGCTGAAATTAAATTTTCAGAAATACTAAAAGATTCAGAAATTTTCAAACAAGCTTTAAATGGTGTTATATCAAATTGGAAACATTCTTGTGAGCATTATTTAACCAATAAAGCTATGAATAGAATAGCTTGGATAGGTCAAGCAAGTGTTTGCTATTACAGTGGGATACCATCAAGATATAGTAGCGGTTGGAATCTTTTAACAAATGAAGAACAAGAAAAAGCAAATGAAATAGCTTTAGAATATATTAATATTTGGATGAAAAATAATAATAGAAATTCTATTGAAATGAATGATGCTTTATCTATTGGTAGACAAGTAAATATTTATTAAAATGAAAAAACCATCAGTTAGCGAACTTATAAAATTATTAGATAAACCAGCATTATTAAAATGGGCTAATAAAATTGGATTGGAAGGCATTAAATTAGATGAATATAGCAATAAAGTAAAAAAGTCTGGAATAAGTATTCATAAACAAATAGAAGAATATATACAATTTAATAAACCATTTGAAAATATAAAACACCAAAATGAATTTAATCGATATTTTAAAGATAAAAAAATAATATCATTTGAGTCAAATATAGAAACTGATTGGTTTATTGGTCGACAAGATTTAAGAATAGAGTATAATGGTAAACAATTTATATGTGATTTTAAGTCAAATCAAAAATATGTATATTTTGAAAATATTTTACAATTAGTTGCTTATAGAATGTCAGAAAAAAGCGATGGAATTGGAATAATATCTGTGCCAGATTTTACTTTTTTACCAATAAAAATACAAGACTTTACACCTTACGAGGAAATATTAAAATCATTATCAAATATTTATAACTTAAAAAAACAAATAGAAAATGGCAACTAAAATATATAACGAAAAATCAGTATTACAAGCTAGTCAAGAAAGAATATCAAAAGTTTTTGATAATTTTGAAAAAATTTACGTATCATTTTCTGGAGGTAAAGATAGTTCTGTTATGTCTCATTTAGTTTTAAATGAAGCTAGAAAAAGAAATAGAAAAGTAGGTTTTTTAATTATTGATTTAGAAGCTCAATATAATGATACAATAAAACATATTGAAGAGATGATTGAAACATATAAAGATGTAATAGATTTACATTGGTTTTGTGGTGAATTATTATTAAGAAATGCTGTAAGTAATTATGAACCTAGATGGATTTGTTGGGATGAAGAAAAAAAAGAAAGTTGGGTAAGACAAAAGCCAAAATTAGCTTCTGATTTATCTCAATATGATTTTTATGTTCCTAAAATGGAATTTGAAGAATTGATGGTTATTTTTGGAGAATGGTATTCAAAAGGACAAAATACTGCTGCATTTATAGGAATTAGAGCTGATGAGTCATTGCATAGATATAGAGCTATAACATCAAGAAAAGATGGATTAATGTTTAATAATTGGAAATGGTCAACAATGGTTTCTAAAAATCTATTTAATATATATCCTATATATGATTGGAAAACAGAAGATATTTGGATATTTCATAATAAAAATAAACATTTAATTCATAATAAAGTATATGACAAAATGATGATGGCTGGAGTAAAAATAAGTCAACAAAGATTGTGTCAACCTTATGGTGATGACCAACGAAAAGGATTGTGGTTATATCATATTTTAGAACCAGAAACTTGGTATAAATTAGTCAATAGAGTAAATGGCGTAAATTCTGGTGCATTATACGTTCAAGAAAAGGGAAATATAACTGGTTATCATAAAATAACAAAACCAGATGGGCATAGCTGGGAATCTTTTTGTAATTTGTTATTAATGACTATGCCTAAAAAAACACAATCACATTATAAAGAAAGATTTATTAAGTTTATAAAAGGTTGGCAAGATAGAGGTTATTTAGATATTCCAGACGAAGCTCCAGAAGATTTAGAGTCTAAATGTTGGGTGCCTTCGTGGAGAAGAATGTGTAAAGTAATATTAAGAAATGATTATTGGTGCAAAGGATTAGGTCAAACTCAACCATTTTCAGAAGCTTATGGAAAATTTAAGTCAATAAAACATAAAAGAAAATTAGAAGAAAGCATTTCTGAAATTAAAGAATTGCCAAAAACCATAATAATAAAACAACTTGAATTATTCTAAAACATTAATCTATATTAATTAAAAAAACTATGAAAACAAAAAATCTTACATTTGTAAAAAATTTTATATTTTTGCATAATATTTAACAATTAAAACATAAAAAAATGAACGAAAAAAAACTACAAGAGCAAATCCTTGAGATAGTTAATAGGATTGCAAAAGCAAAAGAAGATAGAAACGTAGAGTTTTATCAGCACAAAGCGTATTACAAAGCAAATGAATTGTATATCTCGATGCTGGAGGATGCAGAAATTAAATTGATATTTGAATTAAATAACTTATTAAAATAAAAAAAATGGAAAATTTAGAATTTGAAATTAAAAAATTGAACACAATTATAGCACGTCAGCTATTTACAATTGACACCGACCATAGGATAACCGTTCTAATATGCGAAAAAAACATAGTAGAAGTAGAATTTGACAATGGTGAGCGTCACTTATTACCATACAATCAATATTTAACAGAAACAGTAGAAAATTTAATTAAACAACTAAAATAAAAAGAAATGAAAAATTTATTCAAAGCATTAGCTGATTTTCAGCAAGAAGTTCCAGTAATATTAAAAGATACTCAAGCTTATGGCTACAAGTATGCAGATTTGCCAGAGATATTCAAAATTATTAATCCATTGCTAAAAAAGCACGGACTCGGATTTGCACAACCTATTCACGAAGGATCTATAAAAACAATTTTATTTCATATTGAGTCTGGAGAGCGTTTAGAATCTGATACAATAATACCAAATGGAGTCCAATTGAAAGGAATGAATGACTTTCAAGTTTTAGGAAGTGCAATAACATATATCCGTAGATACGCCTTAAGTTCTATTTTAGGCTTAGTAACTGACAAAGATACAGATGCGGCTGGCGAGCAAATAAACGAGCTTAAATGGCTAAATAAAGGAACTGAAGAATTCAATAAAGTGCAAGCTGCCTTAAAAAGTGGCAAAGCTACAATGGATGACGTTCGTAAAAAGTTCAAAGTATCAAATGAAATTGAAAATCTTTTAAATTTTTAACAAATGGAAAGTTTACACATAAATTCAATAACCCAATCAAACAAAGCCGAGCTTGAGAGCTTGGCTGGGGTTTTATTTGAAAATTCTGAAGGATACGAAATGGAACTTTATATTTTTGCTAAAAAATTAGAAACATTATCTAAATTATT
>JBEICW010000301.1:0-4580 GCA_040383785.1 Ignavibacteria bacterium
TCTAAATCAGTATCTTTCATTTTAACATAATATCTACAATTACGTTTGCCTGTTAGTGCATCAACACTCAATGTATTGGTATCAACAACCATCTTAACACTATCAACATCACCAATGGTATATTTATTGATGAAATCTATTATCTTTTTAGTTTTCATTTTATGAAACCTTTTATTTATATATTTTAAAAAATGTAATTATGAACTTTTGCAATTTACGAAATAAATTTGATAATTAAAAATATTTATCTGCAGCTTCTTTATATTTAGATGGGTACGACCATTTCATAACGTCATAGAAATTAACTACCTTTGTTTTTAATTCCTTATCAAACATCTTTTGTCTATCAATATAATCATCAACAAACTTCAATATCTCTGGTGGATTACCATCACCTTTCAATGCCATGTTATCAAACCCATATTCATTCTCAACTAGATAACACCACTTAATCTTTTCAGATGGTAATATTGGTGCAAATTTATTATCACACTTAAATCTATCTAATAAGAAATTATATCTAATACTCGCCTTACCCCAAGCAGTCACACCTTTCTCAAATGTAACATTGGTTGTTTTACTCTCGTAGCTTTCTAAATCTTTAACTGATGAGGTTTTACATATATCAATAGCAGGTACCGTTGATATATCTTTTTCTAGTTTAAGAACTATTTTATCAATATCTTCTTTTTTATTTAATTTAAGAATACCAAATAAAACATCAGTCAATCCGGTAACAAAGTATTTAGGATATGAACTACGTTTAATATCAATACCTGTTACACTAATATTATCAACTCTTTTACCTTCACTATCAATAACATGTAATCCATATCTCTTCTTAGCCAAGAACAATGCACTTCTACATACTTTCTCACGTTTAAATTCAAGAACACTATCAGTTGTATTCAATCCAAATTTTGAGAATAGATTTAATCCTTTGTTTGCTAAATCACATATAAATTCAGAGTAATCAATTATGGACTCATCAGTTTTATTTTCATAAACTGATTTGTGTATTTGTATATATGCTGAGTCAGTATCACCATAAACAACTGGATCCACAGGGTCATTAAATTGTTTTTTGTAATAATTGTATATTAATTTAGATGTAAATTTAATTACTTCTTGCCCTGTTAGTGTAATTGCTTCAGCATTATCTAAGTCATAAAATCTAAACCCAGGCATACCTAATACGCCATATACCGAGTTTAATAGAATTTTAATTACTTGTTGTCTATTGTTATAATATTCATACTTATCATTATCACCTGATTTAGTTCCTTCTTTTGCTAATGCACGATATGATAATCTTAAATTAAACCATTCAGTTAATATATTAGGTATTGCGTTAATTCTATTCTTAGCATACATAACACCATTAGATGCTATTGCTAAATCATTTTCAGACATTATTTGTCTGAACTTTTGCTTATCAACAACAATCGTTTCCTTATTCTTATTCTCAAATGTTAATTTAACATCATCAGGTAAATAATCAAATGTATTATCCGAGTTAGATAACATTTTAACAGTACCATCATTGATGAATTGTTTTGTTAATGTAAAATCTCTCCATTCAACTATTTTACCAACCTTTGATTCAGGACTAATTTTTAACGTTCTAATGATTGAAGGGTAAAGTGATGTTGCATCAATTGAAAATAACCATTCATATAAACCAGGTATCGGTACCTTAACATATGCACCAACATAAGCAACATTCACATAAGTATTAACAACAACATCTTGTGTCATTGCATCAGATAACATAAAACAATTACCACTATAATTATCATACTCAACCTCAATCACCTTTGATTTTGATACTTGTATTTTTAATAATCCTTGTAATGGTAATCTATCATCAATCTTAACACTAACAAATAATTTTGTTGAACCCTTATATAGATTTGTTGATGTAAACATCTTAGTAAATTTAAATGTATTAGGTGCAACAACTTTTTGTTTTCTTAAAAATGTTAATATCGCACCGTCAATATATTTACTTGAATGGATTATTGCATCGTAACTAACGTGACATAAATGACAAACCATTCTGGATAAACCAATGAAATTAATCTTTTTATCTAACTCTAAAACTAGGTCAATATCATTTAAGTTATAATCAATGAACTTATCAATATCATCCCTATATAAATCATCAAGTGTTCCGTCATAAACAATCTTACCCCTATTCAATTCAATCAATGATATATTGTCAAGTGAATATGATGAACGTGGCTCATTTGTGAACTTCTTATATAAGACCATATAGTCAAATATTGATACACCGGCAATATTAACTGTTTGCGATTCTCTATTATATCTAATCTTTTGTATTGGTGATAATCTGGATGCTGTTATTTTACCAAATAAAACTCTAAGTCTATTGTATAGATAAGGAGTGTCAAAACTTTGTATATTCCAACCTGATAAACAATGTGGCTTTTGTAATTCATATGTAGTTAGAAATGCTAATAACATTTCTTTTTCAGTTGAATAAAATAATACATCACAATCACCGTGTTCGGTTTTCTTTTTTGTTGATGCACCAGAACCAACAACATACACAGCTCTATAACCAGATAACGTATAATGAACAGCAATTGATGTCATTCTATTAGGAACATTATGAACATCAATCTTACGCTCAACCATTTCAGTCTCAATATCATAAAATAAGATATTAAAATTCTCACTAACTTCATTATCATCTAAATAATTATCAATCAAATATCTTGTTGTATGCTCAACATCAGTCTCAAACAACTCACTATTTTCTTCAATATTTCTACCATATTGAGATGGATACATCTTCTCAGCATTATGTCCATATAATGTTTTATATTCAGTATATTTTAACTCACCTTTTGCTGTTTTATTATTAACAATTTGATAACCATAAGCATACTTATCAAATGATTCTTTAACATAACCTAACTTATCATCCCAAAGGTGTATTGTATTTTCTCTATTATCATAATATATGGCTTGTTGCATTTCAATCTTTAATTTTATATATTAAACTATTAGTCTATAAACGTAACAATTAAGAAATTATTATTAATATAAACTTCTAATTATTAAATCAGAGTAATCATCTAATGTATTAAATCTATGACCATCTTGTGTAAGTATTGTATTATTAGTAAAGAATTGAAATTTATTAATAAATTCATTAGGATTAACATTTTTATCTTTCATACCTAGTATGGCTAATTTATATCTAAACTCAGTTGTATCTAAATTTGATATTATTTCATTTCTATATTCTAAAAGTAATTCTTTAACATCATCAGGTAATACATTTATTAAATCACCTTCAGTTGGATTTGTTGATGGATTTAATAATACAGAATTTACATTCGTTCTTGATGCTATATACATTGATATAAACCCACCTAAACTATGACCAATTATTGATGTATTAAAATTCATTACATTATATAATATAAATTCAACCTTTTCTTTAATATCATTAACATTATGATAATCAATATCAACTTGTATTAAATTAAAATCATCTTTTAATATTTTCTCAACAACCAAACCAGTAAATGAAGGTTGTGTTATATTTTTACTATAACCTCTTACGTATATAACATTATTCATTTTTTATTTTATCTCATTATGTAACTTAACTACAATACAAATATACGAAATTATTTTCAATAAACCAAATATTATTGTTACTTTATTTCAACACCAATCTTATTAAACATTGTTACATCACCAGTAACTAAAATCTTTGTATGTGGTTTACCACCTATCATTCTAGTATAATGATAACCATCCTCATCTGGTATAATTTCTTTATTCAGAATTTTAGATACATACTTAGACTCAACCGGAACAGCATTAAATTTTAATATTGATAACTCTTCCATTTTACCACTAACCTCACCATAGGACCTACCTCGTTTAATATCGGTTGATATTATATCGTATAATGACTTAATACCAGATACAGTCTTATTAGTAAATGCTGCAATTGATTTATTCAATCCTGATTTATCTTTATATATCCTGCCTGCAATTATCTTTCCATTTAATTTTTTTAACTTCCAAAGATTTGTATCATCAATTAAATCATCTTTATCTCTAAAATTAGAACCACCTATTTTAGCATAAGATAACTCAATCAATCTCCACACTTCATCAACATAATTAAGTTTCTCATCTCTATCATTAACATTAATTATATGTTCAGTGATTATTAATTTATCAATTGTTATTACATCAATTAATTTCATCATTTATTATACCTTAATTTTATATTCAGTTTTTCTATAAAAGTTTTGCTTTTCACTTATTCTTAAATTTATTCTATCTAAATTAATTTGAATTGCACTATCAGTTGGTATGTAATCATTCTTAAACCCATCAGGAAATAAATGTAAATTAAATTCAGTATCTTTGTTTATATTAAAACCACGTTTAAGCAACTCATCTTTAATTAATTGAAATCTATTACTTAGATAAAGTCCTTTATCATAGAAAAATGTAACATGACCTGTATTCAATGTATATGCCTTTGGTATTCTACTCTTAACCTCATTTAAATTATTATTTTTTAA
>JBEICW010000302.1:0-4579 GCA_040383785.1 Ignavibacteria bacterium
AGAAGCTGGCTTAGCAACAGAAATAACAACAAGAGCAGCAGCAGATGTAACTTTACAATCTCAAATTACAACTAATACTACGAACATATCTGCTCTTACTACACGCGTAACAACAGCAGAAAACGATATTAATACATTAGAGGCTGGCTTAGCAAATGAAATAACAACAAGAGCAGCAGCAGATGTTAATTTGCAAAATCAAATAAATACTAAAATGTCAAATACTTTACAAGAAGGTAAAGTATTTGTGGGTAATGAATTTAATATCGCAACTGGTGTTTCATTATCAGGTGATGTTACTATTTCTAATACAGGACTTGTAGCAATTACTGCAAATGCAGTAGGTAGTTCAGAGATCACTAATAGTTCTGTTCAAAATGAAGATTTGGCGGCAGGAATTGATGCTTTGAAAATTGGTGCTGGTTTAATAGATAATACTGAATTTAGTTATTTAGATAATGCAACAAGCAATATCCAAGATCAGATTGATAACATTGAAGACCAATTAAATTTGGGAACTATGGCTTATCAAAATTCTGATGCAGTAGCTATTACAGGCGGTACAATCAATGGAGTTACAATTTCTGGTGGTTCACTTACTAATTCAAATATTAATGGTACTCCAGTTGGTGCTTTAACTCCATCTACAGGTAATTTTACAGATTTAGATGCAACTAATATTGAAGCAACTGACGTAACTACAACAACTTTAAATTCAGATGAAATTACTACTAAACAAGTAACTGTAAATGCAACGTCTAATAATAATGGCATTGTAATTAACTCAGTTGACCAGACTGCATTAGTAATTAATGTCGCTACAACTGAAAAAGCAATTTCAACTAACGGTGAAATAAGCACAAGTAATTTGGTCAGATCAACATTAGGTTTATTAGCTGGTGCAATCAATATTGATGGTACTACTAATAATATCAGTGGCGTAAATAGTTTAACTACAACTAATTTAACAGTAAGCAATGTATTTGATATTAAAAATGATAATGATACATTTACTGGTGTTATTAAAAATACTACTTCAAATACATTATTAGGACGTGTTGTAATTAATGATGGTATCAATCAAAATACAACTCAAGCAAATAACTTTGCTGGTAAAATCAATGCTGATAATGGATTGCAAGTTACAGATGGTGGCTTGACAATATCAAATGCTGGATTATCCATGGATAATTCAAGTGGTAATGCACTAAAATTGGCTTATGTTTCTTTATCAACTACAGGAACAATTGAGGCAAATTTTGCATCTTATGGTGTAATTAATGTTACAGGTACAGTTGCTGGTATTAATTTGGCAAATTGTGCAGCTGGAACAAATGGTCAAATGGTATATTTAGTAAACCATAGAACTAGTGGTGATTTACCTATTACAGGTGGTCAATCATTAGTTAATAAGGCAGTTGGTGCATTTGTTTATTCTGGTGGTGCTTGGAGACAAGTTTATTAATATAATATAAAGAAATTTAAGAACCCAATAAATAGGGTTCTTAAATTCTTTTTTAAGTATAAATGTACAAAAAATTATAAATTTATATTTAACAAAGAATTTAAAATATTCTTATCAAAACTGTGTTTAAAGACACTCAAAAATAGAAATAAAGAATTATTATTAATTAAAATTAGGGTTAGTTTGTATGAATAACTTATACAAATCATTATTAGTGGGCTTGTTTGCTGCAAGTACTACAAATGTATATGCATTTAAAAATATTGAATATTTCAATGTTGCAAAAGATGAAACGGGAACAGTTCAAGTAAATAAAACATTGAACAAAGTAAAAATAGTAATATTAGATGGTGATTTTAATCAAATTTATGGTGAAGAATTTGATAACGTTCCAACTGATTTAATTGGTTTATTTAAAGTTAAAGTAGGTACAGGAACATTAATAGATATTTATGATGCAGATGGAAATTTAATAGGTCCTTCACCATTTATGAATACATTAAATCCTGAAAATTATCAATATGCATTTTTATCTCAAGATATTAAAATTGACTCTGGCTCTGATTATATAAATATTGCTACTGTAAATATTTATGAAGAAGCAAAATTAGACGGTAGAACAGAAGGTGAAGTATTAGCAAGTCAAATCAAACTAACAGATGGAAATATTTTAGTTGGTAATGCTGATGGTGAAGCAGAAGGCAGAGCTGTTTCTGGCGACGTTACAATGTCTAATACAGGCGAAGTAACTATCAATGATGAAGCAGTAACTTTAGCAAAATTAGCTCCTGGTACTACTACTGGTAATATTATCAAATGGGATGGCTCTGCATGGGTAGAAGTATCTTTAGATGTAGAATTAGAAGGATTACAAGACCAAATAGATGTTTTAGATGGTAGAGTTGATGACGTTGAAACTAATGTAGCAACATTAACAACTGACCTTTCTGACGAGACTGCAGCAAGAATACAAGCAGATAATGACTTAGATGCAAGAATTGACGATTTGGAAGCAGGTGATGATTTAAAATTAAATAAAGATTTTAGTAATTTTGATAATACAGATGCACCAGCAGCGAGAACTGCTTTAGAATTAGGAACAATTGCAACTCAAGATGCAGATGCTGTAAATATTTCTGGTGGTACTATTGATGGAACTTTGATTGGTGCAACTAACCCATCAGATGCATTTTTTGTAAATGCAATAGCAGAAAATCTACAAGTTTCAACAGATGTAAATGATATTGCAGCAAATATTGCAGTAAATAACCCAAATTCAGTTGATGCAGCTTTAAGAGTATCTACTACTTCTACTACTTCAGATGGTTTGGCAGCAGCATTTGTAAATGATGGTTCAGGAACTGCAGCAAATTTAGCTACTGCAAATAATGGTGGTGAGTTTAATTATAATGGAACTAATACTGTTTCATTATCTGGCGATTCTTATGCAGCTGAAATGAATGGTGATTTGAATGTAAATGGAATTGGCTCATTTACTAATGATACTGGAGAAATTGCTTTAAGAGCAACTGTTAATAATATTAATAGTAATGATGCTGCAGTTACAATAGAAACTTTTTCTCAAAATGCAGATGGTTTGGGTTTATTAGTTAATAATGATTTTGGTCAAACTACAGCTGCTTTAACAACTCAAAATAATGCCGGTGAGTTTACTAATCATATTAGTGGAAATTCTGCAAATTTAGGTACACCAAATAACGCTGCAGAATTTATAGGTAATGTAGAAATTGATGGTGACATAAACATAAATTCTGGTACAACTAATCTATTAAGTACAAATATTAATGGTGATTTGTCAGTAACCGGTACAACAACTTTAAGCGGTGATTTGAATCAAACAGGCGATAATACTTTAACAGGTGATTTGTCAGTAACCGGTACAACAACTTTAAGCGGTGATTTGAATCAAACAGGCGATAATACTTTAACAGGTGATTTGTCAGTAACCGGTACAACAACGTTAAGTGGTGATTTGAACCAAACAGGTGATAATACTTTAACAGGTGATTTGTCAGTAACCGGTACAACAACGTTAAATGGTGATTTGAACCAAACAGGTGATAATACATTAACAGGTGATTTTGATGTAACCGGCACAACAACATTAAATGGTGATTTGAACCAAACAGGTGATAATACTTTAACAGGTGATTTATCAGTAACCGGTACAACAACGTTAAGTGGTGATTTGAATCAAACAGGTGATAATACTTTAACAGGTGATTTATCAGTAACCGGCACCACAACATTAAATGGTAATTTAAACCAAACAGGTAATAATACTTTAACAGGTGATTTATCAGTAACCGGCATCACAACATTAAATGGTGACTTAAACCAGACAGGTAATAATACTTTAACAGGTGATTTTGATGTAACCGGCACTACAATATTAAATGGTGACTTAAACCAAATAGGTAATAATACTTTAACAGGTGATTTTGATGTAACCGGCACTACAACATTAAATGGTGACTTAAACCAAACAGGTAATAATACATTAACAGGTGATTTAGAAGTAACCGGCACCACAACGTTAAATGGTGATTTAAACCAAACAGGTAATAATACATTAACAGGTGATTTTGATGTAACCGGCACTACAACATTAAATGGTGATTTAAACCAAACAGGTAATAATACTTTAACAGGTGATTTAGAAGTAACCGGCATCACAACATTAAATGGTGACTTAAACCAAATAGGTAATAATACTTTAACAGGTGATTTGTCAGTAACCAACCGGTACAATAGCATCTACATCTTATTTAGAAATATTTGATATAAAAATAGATAAGTATGAATGTCTTTATATAGGAGGTAGATTTATCGGGGATTTTTCCTTAAATCCTTTAAATCTTTCGAATAATGGAAGTAGTAAAGTGGGATTCATTGCTAAAATGGACTCACAACTTTCTGGAGTTTGGAGCAAGGTCATTGGAGATGGGACATATGATAGCAATGTAACAAGCGTTGGATTGTTAAAAGATGAATTTATATATTGTACTGGTATATTTGAAACAATTGCTGATTTTGGAAACGGAATACAAATAAATGGATTAGGTATACCAGATTCTTTTATTACTAAAATAG
>JBEICW010000303.1:0-4574 GCA_040383785.1 Ignavibacteria bacterium
ATTAATATCTACTTATTTTCTAATATTACAAAATGAACAAAAGAGATTTTTTGAATAATGCTTTATTATTGGGATTGGGGGCTATGGCTTTTGGCTGTAGTTCTAATACTTTCTCTAATAATTCAAATAATAAAACTAAATAAAATGGCTTGTAGTTGTGTATTAAATGAATACTTACTAACTTGTCGTGATAACACATGTGGTATTGCTAGAGTCTATATTGGTTGCTATGATACAGACCAACTCTTTTCACTAGATGAGGAAAATATTGTAGATGCAGTTACTGGTGCAACAATTTCTTATTATAAATTTGAACAAGAAATTGAAACTGGTTCCTTCAATCAAAATGGACAGTTCTCAACAGAGAATGGAACAACTTTCTTTGAACAAGTGTTGGAAATAACACTTCAAAAAATGGATGCGACTAATAGAAATAGAGTTTCAACACTTTCTCAAGGTGTTTGGAGAATTATTGTATTAGACCAAAGAGGAAATTACTGGTTGATGGGATATCAAAATCCTGTTAGAGTAAGTTCTGCGACTCCACAGTTAGGTAAGTTGTATGGTGACCTAAATGGTGCTATCTTGACCTTCACAGGTAAAGAACCAGAACCAGCTTATCTTATTGATAATGCAGTGGCTTTATCGTTGTTTGCATAATCAACGATATATTTTTCATATTCTTAACTGTTTTCAAAAAAACCTGATTTAATAGTCAGGTTTTTTTATTTTATTTCAAAAAAACTATATGTTTTTATATATTAATATATAAATAGAATTAATACGAGATGTTATATTTAAATAATACAGGTGATACAAGAGTTGTAGTTACATTATACGAGAATTGTAGTAATATATTGAATCCTTATTTTACCTGGAAATTGGTAAATAAAGATACTTTAGCTGAGACTATATTCTTTCAAGAAGATTTTTCACCAGTACCTTACTATTTTAATTATTTTACTATATCAGTAGCTACACCTGCTGGTTTAACACAAGGAATAATTGATGTAGAATCAGGTCAATACCAATACTATGTGTATGAAATGACAAATCCATATGACTTGGATTTAAATAATGCAATTGGACTTGTTGAAAATGGAATATTAAATGTTGAAGGTGTATTCTCAACACAAAGTGTATTTACAGCATCAAATACTAATACAATTACTACTTTTATGGGTGGATTATAATAAAACATAATAATAAAAATGGAGAATAATAAATCAAATTATAAGATTAAGGTCATTAATATGAACGCTCAATATTATACGCCTTTCTTTGAGGAACGAAAAATCAAAGATGGTTGGATTACTTGGGGTGTTGATAATCTTTTCCCAAATAGACTATTACTTTTGATGAACAAATCATCAAAACATAATGCTATTTTAAAAACAAAAGCATCAATGATTGGTGGTATGGGTTTTAATAAAGATGGATTACAACTTAATACTTTACAGTTTTTAAAGAACGTCTATAACAAATATGATATGGATGAAATTTTAGCTAGAGTTTCCTATGACTTAGAAATATATGGAGCTTATTGTCTAAATATTGTTTGGTCAAAAGATAGAAAATCTATTGCTCAAATAAATTATATCGACCCACAAAAGATTAGACTTGCTACATATAAAGATGAATGGGAAGTTGACCATTATTGGGTAAGTGATGACTGGTCTAGTATTAGAAGAAATTCACCAGTTTTATATCCTGGATTCTCTACTAAAGATAGAAGTCAAGCATCACAAATACTCTATGTTAAAGAATATAGACCAGGTTGTGAATGGTATGGAATTCCTGAATATATCTCAGCAGCTGCTTGGATTGAACTTGAATGGGAAATTGCAATGTTCCACTTAGCATCTATTCAAAATGGATTTCACCCATCTATGGTAATTAACTTTGCTACTGGTGTACCAACAGAAGAAGAAATGGATAACGTAATAGGTAGATTAAGAAATGAATATGAAGGTTCAAGCAAAGGTGGTAAAGTTATATTTACTTTCTCTGATGGAGGTGAAACAGCACCAACTATTACACCAATTGACCTTAACAATTCTGATGAAAGATTTATTGAATTAAATAAAAATGTAACTGAAGGTATATTTGTTGGTCATAGAGCTACTAATCCTAATCTATTTGGTGTAAGAATACCTGGTGAATTAGGTAATAAGAATGATTTGATTGAATCATTACAAGTTTTTCAAGCTCAATATATTGACGCAAAACAGAATTTGATTGAAAAAACTTTCAATAGACTTGCAAAAATTAACGGTATTACTGATAAACTTACAATTAATAAATTCCAATTAGAAATGACTTGGCAGCCACAAGTTCAAGATTTATTAAATGTAGTACAAGCTCCTTTAACTGATGAACAAAAAACACAAATACTTCTTTTAATAGGTTATAAAGAGGAAGATATACAAAAAATGATATAATAAAATGAGTTTCGCAAAATTTATAAGTACAGAATATTTATTTAAGTACACTATCATTGATGATAATGTCGACCCAGACCTTTTAAATAAGTTTGTAATACAAGCTCAAGACTTGAATATTCAACAAGTAATTGGTAATACACTTTATGTAAGGTTGATGAATGATATAGTTAATAGTGGAAGTCCATCAGGCTATTATTTAACACTTTTAACTGACTATATTCAAAGATGTCAAGCAGAGTGGACTGTTTATCATGCTTTTCCTTTTATTAACTATCGTTTAACTAATAAGGCTGTTAGTGAAAAGAGTTCTGATAATTCTAATCCAACAACTTTAGAGAATGTACAATGGTTAAGAGAACAGGTTAGAAATACTGCTGAGTTTTATTCAACAAGAATAAGAGAATATATTGTAAATAATCAAATACAATTTCCAGAATATTTTAATCCAAGTCAGAATTTGATGAGTATAAAACCAAGATGGAATAATTATTTTGGTGGTATTTATTTAAATAGAAATGGAAATCCTTGTGGTTGTGGTTGCACTTGTGGTAGAGGATTAAGATGTAATTGTCGCAACAGAATTAATATTTATGGTTGTTAATGGATAAGAGAACAATTAGTAAAGAGAATATTGAAAAGATTTTAAAGTTCTTAGAATTCGATAAACAGAAATCTGAGAGTAAACCTACTATAGTAGAAAAAGAAAAGAAACACACTAAAAATGACACAGAATAACTTTTTTGGATTCCTCTCTATATCGGACTTTTTAAGTTCTTTATTTGGTTTAAAATGGATGAGCTTAACTATATGGCCTTCATTTATTTTTGCTATAGGTGGTATTATTACTGGTTGTATTTATGAAAATGCACAAACAGTTTATATACTTTGGTTACTTATGTCTGTTGATTGGTTTACAGGTATTTTTAAGTCGATTAAACGTAAATCTTTTGTTTCATATAGATTGTTTCGTATGCCGATTTACTTTCTCGCCACGACTCTTGTATTGAGTTTATCGTGGTGGATGTCAAAACAAAGCGTACTTTTTGTTTTTCTACCAGGTCTAGTTATAGGTGGTTTTTATTCAACGTATTTTATTTCTCTACTTGAGAATTTAGGTGAGTTAGAATGGTTACCAAAACCTATAGTTAAAGCACTTAAAACTAGATTTGGATTAAAAGCTATAATCGATAAGAGTGTTAGTTGATTTTTGTGGTTATAAATGGCAAAGTGGTAATAGATGGGGTGACTATCACCCTGTCTCTCCACAATTTTGGTGTGACCCTACTTGTATAGATGTAACTGATAATGTTTTAAGATTACAATCTAAAAGAAATAGGAGGACTACAGAATACGGTGATATTGAAGTTGGTATAGGTTTAGTTACTTCTGTTGATAATTTTGGTTATGGAGAGTTTGAGGCAGATGTTATGTTGCCTAAAGGTACTGGTCTTTTTCCTGCTTTTTGGTTATGGGCTAGTGATAGTTGGCCACCTGAGATAGATATATTCGAAGGTTGGTCTGGTAAAAGTGGTTTTTACACTTCTCGTGGTATACCTTATTATTCTTTAGCTACTAATGTACATTATGGTAAAGAACCTAATCATCCAACTATTAGAGCAAAGTCACATATGGTATGGAATAGATTTGACCAGAATTGGAATAATTTTAAATTAGTTTGGAATCTATTTGAAATAAGTATTTATTATAATGGTAAATTAGTTAGACAGGTTGTTAATTCACCTATACTTGATGACTTTGAAGGTAAAACTATGCAAGTTGTATTTAATAATGGAGTTGGTAAGTTCGAGGAATATACTAATGATAGTGTAATGTTAGTTAAGAACTTTAAGTATACTAAATTTTAAACATAGTGAGTCCTTTATCCATCATTATCTAATTTTAGATTTTGAAGGATTTATACAAAGTCACCTCTGTATCAAGCTTTGAGCACCACACCAAGACCTCACTACATTCTTGGTTCCATCACCTTTATACTTTTACCATATAAAGTTCACTGGGTTATCACGGTTTTTCGTATTTCTACTTGTATGATGGCCAGGTTGTTAGGTTAAACAGAGCCTGGATTTTATCACCGTGAATTCTCATCACTTTTTGCCTCTTACCTCTATC
>JBEICW010000304.1:0-4571 GCA_040383785.1 Ignavibacteria bacterium
CTAAAAGAAGTATCTGATAAAATAGCGGGTTTGGAAAATTTAAGAATATTAGATTTATCTAATAACAAACTAAAAAAATTGCCATTATCAATTTGTAATTTAAAAAATCTTCAAGTTCTAAATTTACGTGGAAATAAATTATCATTTGAAGAAATTAAAAATCTATTAATGTGTTTAAAAAATACAAATATTTTAATTGATAAATTTGAAAAACAAGCTGAAACAGGTGAGATAATTGAAGATGAAGAAGTAATAGAACAATAATCTAACTCACAATAAAAAGAATTTACAAAAAAAAGTCTGAGAATATACATTTTCAGACTTTTTTTTGTTTAAGCTATTTCGTTTTAATCAATTAAAATTGTTTCAATATTATCTAAATTCATCAATTTTTGTTCGCCAGTATTCATATTTTTTAATTGGAATGAATTGTTTTTAAACTCCTCCTCCCCTACTATTACAGTATATTTTGCGTTATATCTACTATTAGCTTCTTTTAATTGAGATTTAAATGAACGTCTTTGCAAATCAGTAATTACACTATTACCTTTGCTGCGATAGATATTTGCAATTTGATTAGCATAAGATTGATACTCCAAACCTAAAGTCGCAATATAAATATCAATACTATTTTCTACCGGGGTTTGATTTAAGGCATCAATAATAAGAAGTAACCTTTCTACGCCAAAGGCAAAACCAACAGAAGGCGTGATCTTGCCTCCTAAATCCTCAAAAAGCTCATTGTATCGCCCTCCGCCTCCAAATGCGTCCTGCGACCCCAAAGCATTGCTCTGAAACTCAAATACTGTATGGCTATAATAATCTAATCCTCGTACTAAATTTGGATTAATTGAAAAGTTGATATTTAAAGCAGTTAGTTGATTTTTTACAGTATCAAAGTGACTTTTGCTTTCTTCATCATAAAAATTCTCTATTGAAGGAGCATTTTTGATAATTGCTAGATCTTGCTCGTATTTAGAATCTAATACTCTTAAAGGATTTTTTTCAAGTCTAACTTTACTTTCTTCTGATAAACTATCTTTGTTTTCAGTTAGATAAGCAACTAATTCCTTTAAATAAGCTTCTCTGCTGACTTTATTTCCAAGTGAATTAATACCTAAATTAAATTGGGTTATACCTAATTCTTTTAGTAAAGTAATAGCAAGTAGTAATACTTCAACATCACTCTCTGGGAAAGGAGTTGCCAAACATTCTGCACCAAACTGATGAAACTGGCGGAATCTTCCTTTTTGTGGTCTTTCATATCTAAAGAATGGACCAAAATACCATAATCTTTGTAATGTATCTCTAGCAGTAATATTACTTTGGATTACCGACCTAACTAATGCTGCTGTCATTTCTGGACGCAAAGTGATTGAGTTTTCACCTTTATCCATAAATGTGTACATTTCTTTTTTTACTATGTCGGTATTGTCTCCAATACTTCTCGAAAATACCTCTGTACTTTCAAATATTGGAGTTCTTAGCTCCTGATACCCAAATAATCTTGTTACTTTTCTAAATTTATCTTCTACATTATGCCACTTATCAATTTCTGAGGGCAAAATATCTTTGGTACCTCTTGGTGCTTGAATCATATCTTATTTTTTTCTTAATTTAATCTATTTTTTAATATATTTTTTTAATCAATCTTTTAAATTTTAATGAACAATATTTATTCTTTTAGTAATTTTTTGAGTTGGTGTTTCTAAAATAATATTATAAACTCCAGATGGTAAACTTTGTGTATTAATTATTTCAATATAATCATTTGGAGTCATAAACTTATTAAAAATTTCCAAACTTTTTTCACCATTCAAGTTTTGTATGAATAGCTTTGTATTTCCTCTTTCTACAATATTAAACTCAATTTTAGTATATGTATTTGCAGGATTTGGGTAATTTTGACCTAATTCCAAAATTCCTGTATTTATAAGTAATTGACTACCACCTTCTGTACAATAATCAGTAAGATTAAATGTTGTACTGTTTTCAAATAAAGCCATATTTCCATTACTCAAGGCAGAAGAATTTTCTAATTTTATAGTAGTCATCGTATCATTACCTAAAGCTACCAAAAATGGTACTTTATAAACAATTACATCATCATTCAAATCAAGTTTATTTTCTATTGCTTGTGATTCATCAAATGGTACAGTAATCTCAATAATTCTTTCATTTCCAATTATCTCGTCAAAATCATATTTTTCAATTGGTTTTAACATTGTAGAATTAAATGTTAATTTTGTTTTAATTCCTTTTAAATTTGACTTTAACTTGTTTTGACTTATTTTTTTTATATTCAATAATAATTCTACAATATTTGAATTATTTCCACTAATTGGGTTCAAACTTAATTCCAAACTATCAATATTTGGATTTAAACCATTTCCATACAATATCATTTTTGCTGGTGAATTGTTACCAGTATGATTAATTTCTAAAACTGAATAATGACTATTATTCATCATAGGAATAAATCTGATATTAATTTCACTAGTTTGGTTTGTTTGAATTTTTACATTCCCTTTTTCTAATATTCTAAAATTATCCTGATTTGGAATTTTACATATTACACTATTTATGTCAATATCTTTAACAGAACTATTTTTTATATAATCAATTAATTTAACATTTTTAAAATCTCCAATTTCTGTGTCTCCAAAATCAAAATCTAATTGCGAATAACTTAAATCATGACTTATTGAATTAGATTCAATTTTAATTGAAATGGTTTGCCCTGGAATTGCAATTATTATTTCACATCTTTTATTACCGAGTGAACTAGGTTTAAATCTAAGTTTAATACCTAATGTATCATTTGCTAAAATAAAACTATTAGATGGATAAAATTCTAAAATTTCAAAATCATCTTTATCATTACCAATAATATTAATTGATTTAATATCATAACCAAAATTTGATTTATTTATTAGGAAATCTTTGATGTAAAAATCTTGATTTTCATTAACTAAAGTTTGATTTAAAATTATATCTTTAAATTGAGCAACTGGTTTCGCAATAGTAAACACACAATCAGAGGTATCCATTTGTAAATCTCTTTGATCTAATTTCCATATTTTGGCAGTGCTATCCCAACTTGAAGTCAAAACTCTACTTCCATCAAAGTTAAAGTATGTGGACTGTACAGATTTATTATGTTCTAAAAATACCTTTATAGAATCACCAGTTCTTGCATGCCAAACAATTGATTTACTATCAACGCCTGATGTAATCAAAAATGAATCTTTTGTGGAGTAATAAAAGCTTGCAGAGTTAATAAATGAATTATTAAAATGATATATAAAATATAAAATTTTATCAGTTTTCAAATCCCAAACTGCACACCTTGCATTCAATTGGTCAACTGCTGCTAATTTATCGTCATTCGGACTTATTGTTGTGTGAATAATTTGACCAGTTTTACCAGAATTTCTTCCATCAAGTAATTTAGTCATATCTAAATTTGAAGTATTTCTTAGATTCTTCAAATCCCAAAACTTTACTAAACCTCTATGACCTGCAGTTATAAGAGTTTTATTATCAGAAGTAAAATTTACAGAATTTAACTTTATTGTATTATCAGGATAAAATTCTTTAATTAATTTACCATTTTTTGTGTCATATATTCTTGCTGCTCCATTAGCAGATGAAGTAGCAATCAAATCACCTTTAGGGCTAAAAGTGGCACTGGTAACTTTTGAATCATGAACAAGATTAAAGATTATTTTACCGTCTTCAACATTCCATACCTTAGCCGTAGAATCCTCCGAAGCTGTAACAATTTGAGTTCCATTGAAATTAAATTCTGCAGAATAAACTTCCAATTTATGTCCTATTAACTTCCTGATAATTTGACCATTGTTAGAATTCCAAATTATAACATCACCATTTTTAGAAGCAGTTACAATTTTGTCTCCAATTGTATTAAATTTTGCTGAATTTAATAAATCAAAATTCATTAAATTTAATGTTCGTCCAATATTATTGGGCCACAATTGTACTATTCGAACTAAACATTTATCACTTTCAATATTAGGTACTTTCCATTTATGTTCTAACTCAGTCAGATTTGTTCCTAAAGTGTCCCAAGTTATACCATAATCTAACGAATATTCTAATTGTATAACGTCTTTTGGCAAAACACCAGCCCATTTTACTAAAGCAGTATCACCAGTGAATAGAACATCAGTACATTGAGGTGTTACTATTTCTACATTTTTACGTTTTGGTGGTGTATTTGGGAAACCTCCAGTAATTAAGACTTCCTTACCTATACAAGCAGTGCTACGTGCAATTAATTTTATAAATACTATAGTTGAATCAATTGGTTTGTATCTTATTCTTATTTTATGAGATAGGCCTTTTGTGATTACAATTGGATTATTATCAACTATTTGTCCTTCAATTATAGTAAACACTGTGTCATAATCTCTTTCAATTTCAAAATTTGAAATAGCAATATCAGTATTTTCTGCAGTAAAATAAATGTCTTCTTCAATTACATTATTTGGTAAAATACTACTAAAATTAATATATGGTTTATCTAAACTAAATCTTGGTTTAAATTC